>CANHBY010000001.1 GCA_947458895.1 Burkholderiales bacterium
GAGCCTGGTAAAGAGCGCTGGTTGACCCGGGCCCAGTTATCCGAGTCCAACCCGAACACCGTGTCGCATCCGAATTGGATCGATTTGGAAACCTTGCCCAAGCTGGCTGATTTCCCAAACCGAGTCCAGGCCATGGAAACCCACGAAACCGTTGAGGCTCAGGGTGAATCCAGCGTCACTGTGTTTCCGTTCGTCAGCGATCAATCGGTGGTGGGTGTGCTTGAGATAGTAACCGCCGCGCCCTTGAGCGCCGAGTCCCAGCTCTTGGTGAGTTGTTTCCTGAGGGTTTACCGGAACTTTCAGTCACTGTTGGACTACAGTGAGCACGACACCCTCACGGGTTTGCTCAACCGAAAAACATTCGATGAGGCCTTCCTCAAAGCGTCTGCAGAGCACGAGGCTATTGTCGCCGAGGCCAACAAAGCCGATCGACGCGCTGGCGGAAATGGGCCTGGGAACACGTGGCTGGGTGTGATCGACATTGATCATTTCAAGCGCGTCAACGACACCTACGGCCATTTAATTGGCGATGAAGTGTTGTTGCTGTTGTCCCGTCTGATGCGAGCCAGTTTCAGGTTTCATGACCGGCTCTACCGGTTCGGCGGTGAAGAATTCGTTGTCCTCATGCGCTGTGACAACGAGACCGATGCCATGACGGCATTTGAGCGGCTTCGAACCAACACCGAGAGCTTTACCTTTCCGCAGGTGGGTCGCATTACAGTGAGCATCGGCTTCACGATGCTGCGTCAGGGGGACACGCCCAGTGGTGCCTTTGAGCGCGCCGACAAGGCGGTGTACTACGTGAAAGAACACGGCCGCAACGGCGTGCGCAGCTACAGCGACTTGACAGCCAGTGGCGAAATTGTCGAGGAAGAAGACAAGACAGGTGGCATTGAGCTGTTCTGAGTGGCCCTAGTCTCGTGTCACGGCTGAAATGCCGCTTGCTCGCTGGCCCTCAAACGACATTTCAGCCCTGACACGACACTAGGCAAGACCTGACCCCGTTGATCCTTCGGCGGGGTGTCATTGAGGTGTCTTCACCACTGCATACCGGTTCAGTGTCGTCTGCCGGGCTTCGTCATGTTGCACGACTGGGTGGGGGTAGTCTCGGCCGAGCTGAATACCCGCCTCCATCAGCTCTAGAGGGCGGGCGAGCCACGGGGCGTGTAACGCTTTGTCAGGCAGAGGTGCCAACACTTTCAGGTAGCGGCGAATGAACTGCCCGGTAGGGTCAAATTTCTCGCTCTGACTCACCGGGTTAAAAATGCGGAAGTAGGGTTGGGCATCGCATCCACTGGATGAGGCCCACTGCCAGCCGCCGTTGTTGGCTGCCAGATCAAAATCATTCAGGTGTTGTGCGAAATAGCGTTCTCCCCAGCGCCAATCAATGCCGAGGTCTTTGACTAAAAAGCTGGCTACCACCATGCGCAAACGGTTGTGCATGTAGCCGGTTTGGTTGATTTGGGCCATGGCGGCGTCCACCAAGGGATAGCCGGTGCGCCCCTCACACCAGGCCGCAAAGAGTTCATCCGCGTTGGGGCCACACTCCCATTGAATGCGGTCATAGTCAGGTTTGAAACTGCGCTCCACCACACGAGGATGATGGTGAAGGATCTGGTGGTAGAAGTCTCGCCAGATTAGCTCTGAAAGCCACACGCTGGCACCCTGCGAGCCGCGCTGCGCCCGCTCCCAAGCCTCTCGTGCCAAGCGCCGGATCGACACCGTCCCAAACCGAAGGTGTACTGACAAATAGCTTGGCCCTTTGATGGCCGGAAAATTTCGACGGTCCTCGTAATGGTCAATCCGTTGCAGGAAATCTTGCAGCATGTATTCACCGGCCGCCGCGCCAGGAAGGATGCCCATGGACTGAGGATTGGTGCGTTCGAAGCCGAGATCACACAAGCGGGGCAGGGGGGCGTAGTGGGCGGGGCGTGGCGCAAGGCTCGAGGCATACCGATCAGTGGGATAGGCCTTCACATAGAAAGAGTCCAGCTTTTTGAGCCACGTGTTTTTGTAAGGCGTGAACACGGAGTAGGGCGTGCCTGAACCCGTCAAGAGCTCACTGCGCTCGAAGATTACGTGGTCCTTGCTGCTGTGCCATGCCATGCCCTGTTCTGACAAGGCGCCTTGCACCTGGGCATCGCGCCGCAAGGCGGCAGGTTCATCATCATGATTGACAAAAACGGCCTGCACACCCAAGGCCCTCGCCAACTCCGGGATGGCCTGGGCGGGCCGTCCGTGAAGCACAATCAGCCCGGCTTCAGGGGTATGCCCACGAAGCTCTTCATCAAGGCTTTCCACGCTGCCATGGATGAATTCCACCCTCCTGTCGGCTTGGGGGAGTTCACTCAAAATGTTGGTGTCAAATAAAAAGACGCAGTAGACGCGTCGGGCAGCACGGCAGGCATGGAACAGGGCGGCATGATCCTCACATCGCAGATCGCGACGAAACCAGACCAGCGCGGCATCAATATTTTTGCTCATGGTGTGAAGTGTGTGGCAAAGCAGTGAACTGTTTCAGTTGACGCAAGAGTTACCGGTTCGCAGATTCCGGACGGCTATTCTGTAGCCGTCTAAAATCTCATCCATGTCAAACCCTGTTAATTTCACCAATCAGTTCCTGATTGCCATGCCTGGCATGGCTGGGGAAGCCTTTGCGGGCACGGTCATCTACTTGTGCGAGCACACTGAAAACGGCGCCCTCGGCTTGGTCATCAATAAGCCCATCGACATCAAGCTCAAGAGTTTGTTCGAAAAAGTCGATCTGGTCCTGGACCGTGAAGACATTTCCGATAACCCCGTGTTTTTTGGTGGCCCCGTGCAAAGCGAGCGGGGCTTCGTTTTGCATGAGCGGCTCAGCGACGATGGGGGCCACTACAACTCATCCCTCAAAATTCCTGGCGGTCTTGAAATGACCACCAGCCGAGACGTTCTCGAGGCCTTGGCCAGCGGCGCTGGCCCTAAAAAAGTGCTGATCACCTTGGGCTACAGCGGTTGGGGTGCGGGCCAACTCGAAGATGAAATGGGGCGCAACAATTGGATCAATGTGAGTGCCGAGCCTGGCATTATTTTTGATACCCCGGTGTATCAACGCTACGAAAAGGCTTTGTCGCTCTTAGGAATTGATCCGCGCATGCTCAGCCAGGCTGCGGGCCACGCTTGATGACCGCTGCTATTCGGTCTTTCCTGGCTTTTGATTTTGGCACCCGAAGGGTTGGTGTGGCCTCGGGTAACACCTTGATGCGGCAGGCCCAGGGTCTCAAGACCATCAACTTACAGGGTGATGCTCGCTTCACTGAGGTCGGCCGTTTGATTCAGGAGTGGCGCCCTGACGCCTTGGTGGTGGGAGTTCCGTTTCACCCTGATGGCGCCGAACACGAAAACACCCTGCGTGCCCGCCGATTTGCGCGGCAGTTGCAGGGCCGCTTCAAGCTCACGGTCCATGAGGTCGATGAGCGCTACTCCACCACTGAAGCCCAGGCCAGTGGGGCGCGTGATCTGGATGCAGCCTCTGCCGCGATCATCCTCACGCAGTATTTGCAGTCTTTGCCTGAACCTTTCACCGATTCCTCTTCCTGATTCTCGCCATGTCTACTGCCCAGTCATCCTCACCTTTTCCGCTGGCGCTGGATGCCGAGCTGCTCTATACCCAGGTGCTTGATGCCGTGCGTGCGCTCATGACGCCAGATGCGCTGCTGGTGGGCATTTGGTCGGGGGGGGCTTGGGTGGCTGAGCGGCTGCAGCGTGATTTGGCGCTGCCGGGTTCATGTGGTGTCATCTCCAGCACTTTGCACCGTGATGATTTCAGCTCTCGAGGCCTCGCCGGTGCTGACCCTACTCATCTCACGTCCGCCATCGAGGGCCGGCATGTGGTGCTGGTTGATGACGTGATCTACACCGGTCGCACCATTCGCGCAGTGATCAATGAACTCTTTGATTTTGGTCGGCCTGCCAAGGTCAGTTTGGTGGCACTGGCCGACCGGGGTGGGCGTGAGTTACCCATTCAGCCCGATTTTGTGGCCGCGCGCCTGGCGTTGCTGTCCCATCAAAAGCTGGCCCTGGCGCGCGACGAGGCTGGCCGGTTTGTTTTTTCATTCAAGGAGACTGTTTGATGCTGTCACGCCGTAACCCGCAGCTCAACAAGCACGGCGAACTCATTCACCTGCTGTCGATCGAGGGACTGCCTAAAGCGGTGCTCCTGCAAATTCTTGATACCGCGTCGACGTTCATGAGCGTGAACGAGCGCGAGGTCAAGAAGGTGCCTTTGCTGCGCGGCAAGAGTGTGTTCAATTTGTTTTTCGAGAACAGCACGCGCACGCGCACCACCTTCGAGATTGCGGCCACGAGGCTGAGTGCCGATGTCATGAACCTTGACATCTCTCGCTCCAGCGCAGCCAAGGGCGAGAGCCTGCTCGACACCATTGCCAACTTGTCGGCCATGCATGCTGATATGTTCGTGGTGCGCCATAGCGAGAGTGGCGCCCCCTACCTGATTGCACGGCATTGCGCGCCCCATGTGCATGTGGTCAATGCGGGTGATGGCAGGCATGCTCACCCCACGCAGGCCCTGCTCGACATGTACACCATTCGTCATTACAAGAAAGATTTTTCCAACTTGCGCGTGGCCATCGTCGGGGACATCGTGCATTCGAGGGTGGCAAGATCCGATATCCACGCACTGACGACGCTTGGTGCAGCCGAGGTGCGGGCAGTAGGGCCTAAGACCCTGGTGCCTGGTGACCTCAGGTCCATGGGGGTGCGTGTCTGCCACGACATGGCCGAGGGTGTTCGTGATGCGGACGTCATCATCATGTTGCGACTCCAAAACGAGCGCATGAGCGGCGCCATGCTCCCCAGCGCTGGCGAGTTCTTCAAGCACTATGGCCTGACCGAAGAGAAACTGGCCTTGGCCCACCCCGAGGCCATCGTGATGCACCCTGGTCCCATCACCCGGGGGGTTGAAATCGACTCCAGCGTGGCTGATGGCCGCCAAAGCGTGATCCTGCCTCAGGTGACCTTTGGCATCGCAGTGCGCATGGCAGTCATGTCGACTTTGGCAGGAAACGAAGCATGAAATTTTTGATCCAAAACGGCAGGGTCATTGATCCCGCCTCAGGCCGCGATGAGGTCACGGACGTGGCCATTGCCAGCGGGCGTATCTTGTCGATTGGCTCGGCGCCCCCTGATTTTGGCGCCCACCGCACCATTGACGCCACGGGCCTGGTGGTCATGCCAGGCTTGGTGGACTTGGCGGCTCGCCTGCGCGAGCCCGGCCACGAGCATGAAGGCATGCTGGAGAGCGAGCTCAATGCAGCGGCCGCAGGTGGCGTGACCAGCCTGGTGTGCCCCCCCGACACCGATCCGCCGCTGGACGAACCTGGCCTGGTCGAGATGCTGAAGTTTCGCGCGCGCAAGCTGAGTCTGTGTCGTCTCTTTCCGCTCGGCGCGCTCACGCGTGGTCTGGGTGGCCAAGTTCTCACAGAAATGGCTGAGCTCACTGAGGCCGGTTGCGTGGGTTTTTCCCAGGCTGATGTGCCCATCGTGGACACCCAGATTCTGATGCGGGCGCTGCAATACGCCGCCACGGTAGGGACCACGGTATGGCTGCGAGCCAACGACCCTTGGCTAGGCAAGGGCGTGGCCGCCAGCGGCCCGCTGGCGACCCGTTTGGGCCTGTCGGGTGTGCCAGTAGCAGCTGAAACATTGGCGCTGCACACCTTGTTTGAGCTCGTGCGCAGCACGGGTGCTCGTGTGCATGTGTGCCGCTTGAGCAGTGCTGCCGGCGTGGCCCTTCTCAAGGCTGCCAAGGCCGAAGGCTTGCCGATCACGGCCGATGTCAGCATCAATTCACTGCACCTCACCGATGTAGACATTGGCTACTTCAACTCCGACATGCGCCTGTCGCCCCCACTGCGCCATGGCCATGACCGCGATGCTTTGCGCGCGGCCTTGGCCGACGGAACCATTGATGCCTTGGTTTCCGACCATACCCCGGTCGATGATGATGAGAAAAATCTGCCCTTCGGTGAAGCCGAGCCCGGAGCCAGTGGCCTGGAGTTGCTCTTGAGCTTGACGCTGAAATGGGGGCAGGCTCATGGCTTGAGCATGGCGCAGAGCCTGGCCCGGGTCACGTGT
The DNA here is from genome assembly GCA_947458895.1 of Burkholderiales bacterium. GTDB lineage: Bacteria > Pseudomonadota > Gammaproteobacteria > Burkholderiales > Burkholderiaceae_C > CANHBY01. Next base: position 6,136 of record CANHBY010000001.1, read on the forward strand.
GATCCAGTCAGGGTGATCGGCGATACCCTGGGTTCCCTGGCTTCCAGCGCGGGGCGCCTATTGCCTGGCGGTGTGGCAGATATTTGCGTGTTTGACCCAGCCATCGAGTGGCCTGTCGTGCCCGATCAATTGCTCAGCCAGGGCAAGCACACGCCATTTACGTTCGCCTCTACCGGCATGGCTTTGCCGGGGCGTGTGCGTTACACCATGGTGGCAGGCAACTGGGCCTACGAGGCACCAGCGCTCTTGGCATGATGGTGAGGGCACTGCGCGCCTTGTGGCGTATGCTCTGTGTCACTTTGCATGTCTTGCGGGGCTGGGTCATTTTGCTTGGGCGGTTTCCCCGCCTCACGCTGAGTGAGCGTCAGTCTGAGGTTCAGGCGTGGTCAGCCCACCTGCTGAGCATCTTAGGCCTGCAAATCAAAGTGCAGGGTAAGTTCCCCCCGCCTTCGCAGTCTGTGCTGGTCGTAGCCAACCATGTGTCATGGCTTGATGTGGCGGCACTGCACGCCGTCATGCCTCAGGCCCGATTCGTATCCAAGGCGGACGTACATCATTGGCCGATCATCGGCGGCCTGTGTGTAGCAGTACGAACCTTGTTCATTGAGCGCGAGCGCAAGCGAGATGCCCTGCGCGTCGTTCACGAAATGGTCGGGGCACTGACGGAGGGCGACACTGTGGCCGTTTTCCCCGAGGGCACCACCACCGATGGGCACACTCTGCGCCCCTTTCATGCCAACCTGTTACAAGCCGCCATCTCCGCGGGGCGTCCTGTTCAGCCTGTGGCGCTTCGCTTCTCCGACTCCGTTCACGCCATCAGTCCTGTCGTGGAATACACCGGGGACATCAGCTTGTTGGGAAGTCTGTGCAGGCTGTTGTGGGCCAGTGAGTTGCAGGTCAGCGTGGTCGCCTGCGAATTGATCGAAAGTGCTCATCGCGAACGCCGGGACTTGGCGCGCCTCTGCCAGGAACGCATTCAGCGACAGCTCGACGCAGAGGGCACGATTGCCGCAGCGCCATCAGACCTTGTTCTCTCGTCTGCCTCCCTTGGGCGCAGGGTGGGTTGAGGGCCGGCACACCATGGCCTCTGTAGCTTGCCTCGGGAGCGCAGCCCCGAGGCAGGCTACAGAGGCGGTTTGTTCAGCCGGTTTGGCCTTGCTTCGCGACCGATGCAGCAGCCTGTGCCGCCTTGCCTGCGTCACCCAGGTAGTAATGACGAATCGGCTTCAGCGAGGCATCCAACTCATAAACGAGAGGAATGCCATTGGGGATGTTCAGGCCCACGATGTCGTCGTCTGAGATGTTGTCCAGGTACTTGACCAAGGCGCGAATGCTGTTGCCGTGCGCGGCAATCACCAAGCGCTGCCCAGACTGAAGGGCCGGCGCCAGCTCATCGTTCCAAAGCGGCAGAACGCGGGCTACGGTGTCCTGCAGGCACTCGGTCAACGGAATGTCGTGGGGGTTGAGCTTGGCGTAGCGGAGGTCATTCTTTTCACGCCGCACGTCGTCTTCGGCCAGAGGGGGCGGCGGAACGTCATAGCTGCGCCGCCAAACCAGGACCTGATCCTCGCCATACTTCAGCGCTGTTTCTCCTTTGTTTAGCCCTTGCAGGCCGCCATAGTGGCGCTCATTGAGTTGCCAGCGCTTGAGCACCGGCAGCCAGGTGCGGTCCATCGAATCAAGGCAATGGCACAGGGTGCGAATGGCCCGCTTGAGTACCGAGGTATAGGCCACATCGAACTCAAAACCAGCTTCTTTGAGCAAGCGGCCAGCTTCCTGGGCTTGGGCGACACCGGTGGGTGTAAGGTCTACATCGGTCCAACCCGTGAAACGGTTTTCGAGGTTCCAGGTGGATTCGCCATGGCGAATGAGAACTAGTTTGTGCATGATCAAAACCCCGGCAACGCCGCAATCAAAACGGCGAATTCTATAATCTCTATCTTCCGCGCCTCACGGACGCGCGCCTGCTTGGTTTGAACCTTACTCCCTGGGCGCATTTCCCTGATGACACCTCATCTGACGTTTAAGGTCGCACTGTGAATTTCTTTCTTGAAAACTACAACTGGGTTTGGGCTCTGGCTGCCCTGGCGTCTGGCACCATGTTGGGCCTGCCCGCCCTTCGCAAAGCCCAAGGTGGTGAATTGACCCCCACGCAGGCGGTCATGCTGATCAATCGCGAGAAGGGTGTCCTGATTGACATCAGCAATGCTGAGGAATTCGCTCAGGCGCATGCTGCGGGCGCGCTGAACGTGCCCTTGGCCCAGCTGGAAACCTCCACAGCCCTGCCCAAGAAAAAGACTGTGCCATTGATCGTGTTGTGTCCCACGGGCTCTCGGGCAGTCCGCGCAGTGACTATGCTCAAGAAGTTGGGCTTTGAGAGTTGCCAGGCATTGTCTGGCGGCACCCAGGCCTGGCGTCAAGCTGGCCTGCCCATCGACAAGTTTGAGAAACAACCCGCCTGAGCCTCCCATTGGCTTGCAAGCCGTCACAAGGAAAATCCCATGGCCCATGTCAAGATGTACACCACCCAGGTGTGCCCTTATTGCGTACGAGCCAAAGCGCTTCTGAAGCAGCGTGGCGTGCCCGAGCTCGAAGAAATTCGAGTCGATCTGAATCCTCAGGCGCGTGATGAGATGATTCAGCTCACCGGTCGGCGCACGGTGCCCCAAATTTTCATCGGCTCCACCTATGTGGGCGGTTGCGACGACCTGATGGCGCTGGATCAGCGCGGCGAACTGCTGCCGCTGCTGGCGTCTTGATCCACCATTTGCTGTCCTTCACCTACCTCACCGAGACCTTTCATGGCTGACAACAACGCTCCTGTTTTCCAGATTCAACGCATCTATCTCAAAGACTTGTCTCTGGAGCAGCCCAACTCACCCCAAATCTTGTTGGAGCAATCTCAGCCACAAGTCGACATCAATCTCTCTCTGGGTGCGGCTGCGGTTGCAGACTCCGTCTATGAGGTGGTCGTGACGGCCACCGTGACCACCAAGATCAATGACAAGGTTTTGTTCTTGATCGAAGCCAAGCAGGCCGGTATCTTCGAGGTCCGCAATATCCCTGAAGATCAACTCCAGGCCATCATCTCAATTGCCTGCCCGAACATCGTTTACCCCTACCTGCGTGCCATTGTTTCTGACGTGTGCACTCGTGGAGGTTTTCCGCCGGTGTTGCTGTCTGAAGTGAATTTCCAGGCGATGTTCGATGCCCAGCAGGCCGAAGCCGAGGCTTCAGCCAAGGCCGCTATTGCATCGGCCACAGGTCCTTTGTCGCACTGAGTTGGCTGCCCCGATGATTCCGTTGTCGGTTCTCGGGGCGGGTGCCTGGGGCACGGCCCTGGCAATTCAGTTTGCGCGCCGCTTGCCGGTGTGCCTCTGGGCTCGAGATCTCGATCAGGCTGCAGCCATGGCGCGGCAGGGTCAAAACGCTGCATACTTGCCTGGCCTGGCGTTTCCAGTGAGCTTGCAGGTCACGGCTGATTTTGAAGCTGCCTTGCACCATGCGCGTGGTGGCCTGCTGATTGTGGCCACACCCATGGCCGGGCTGGCGGAGGTTCTGGTCCGCATTCAGCATTCGTCTCAAGCGGGGTTGGGTGCAAAGGTGCTTTGGCTGTGCAAGGGCTTCCAGGAGGGCACAGGCGCCTTGGGCCATGAGGTGGCTCAGGCCGTGGCGCCTGGTTTGCGTGTGGGTGTGCTCTCGGGGCCGAGTTTCGCTCAGGAGGTGGCCTGTGGTCTGCCAACGGCCCTGGTGGCCGCCAGCGTTGATGCAGCCCTTTGCGATGAGGCCGTCGCCACCCTGCATGGTGGCAGCTTGAGGGTCTATTCTTGCGCTGATCCTGTTGGCGTCGAGGTGGGTGGAGCGGTTAAAAATGTTCTCGCCATTGCCGCTGGCATCGCAGACGGCTTCCGCTGGTCAGGCCCTTGCGGTGAATCGCTCGGCTTGGGGCTGAATGCCCGCGCTGCATTGGTCACGCGGGGGCTGGCTGAAATGACTCGCTTGGGTGTTGCTCTGGGCGCTCAGGTCCAGACCTTCATGGGCTTGTCAGGCCTTGGCGATTTGGTGCTGACAACGACCGGCGATTTATCTCGCAACCGACAGGTGGGTTTGCGATTGGCCCAGGGGACTCCTTTGGCCCAGATATTGTCTGAGCTCGGCCATGTGGCCGAAGGTGTGCGCAGCGCGCCGATGGTATGGCAGCGTGCCCGGCGCTGCGGCGTGGAAATGCCGATCACTGAGGCGGTGGTGCAGGTTTTGAATGGGCAGCACACCGTGGCGGAGGCTGTCGAGGCGCTGATGGACCGTCGTACCCGACCTGAGGCTGATGGTCCTGTAGCCTGATTTTCCTTGCTGGGGTGGCTTTCCGAACACGCCCTAGGCGTTTGACGGGCTGTGAGGAACTAAAATTGGCCCGGCAGGGATGAGCTCTGGTTGTTCAGGTGGATGGCTGGCAAGCTTCATGAGCGGCCTGCCCACCATAAGTAGGGCCACGAAAAATCCTAGCGCCACCAAGACCCCATAGAGCAGCATGAATTCATGCCACTGAAGTTTGGTTGCCAGCGGTTTGGCAATACCTAAAAAGCTGGCATAGAGCCATGAGGCAGAACTGATGGAACCCAATAGGCATAGCAGCCCTGCCACCCATCGTGGATGGTTTGACTTACGCGTCAAACAAGGAACCGCAAATGTGTGCAACAAGACTCCATTGCCCACGAGTGCAGTCACCACGCAAATTTTGGCCAACAGTTTGGGCTGCTCCAACATCACTGACCACTGGAGCCCGGTATCCACTGCGCTGATCCCTATTCCCGTCAGGATCAATATCGACAAGCCGAGCACTACAACCTTGCTGGTCTCTTTCAGGGCGGATAACTCCTGAGCATCGAAGCCCTTGATGAGCAATCGGTAGTCTTGCCTTGCGATCGCGCTGATGGTGATGGCGAATGAAATCAGATGGGCGTAGAGCAGGGCCAGTCGAAGAATTTCTTTCATGTTTCCCTCACTGCGATGAGACGCCGCCTTTGGCGTTGAGGCGAACAGCTGGGGGTCCATGGGGGAAGATGGAGTCGACATTCCTTGGGTGTGAATTGCCGAAGAGGCCTCGGAAAGGCGGGCACGTCCTCCCATTGCAGCGCTACCTTTGAGCTAGGTAGTTGCTTAAACACATTAAACTTTCACCGTAGCTCGAGCTGATTTGATACGAAGTGTTTCGTCTGTAAGGAGAAGCGTTCCGTGCCGTATGTCACACCAAGACTGGCGGCAATCAGCCAAAGACCAACTCGATGCGCTGGGTCTTGCAAATCTTTGATCGAAGTGATGGGGGGCGTCTCAGCTTTTGGGCTTTTTGCTTGGCCGCTGCCAGTCACCAAAAGAGACCTGCTGGGCCCGAGCTACCGTGAGCTGCCCGGCCGGGGCATCCTTGCTCAAGGTGGTTCCTGCGCCGACCGTGGCCCCATCACCCAAGCTGATGGGGGCTACCAAAACGCAATTGCTACCGACATGCACATCGTTCCCAATGAGGGTGCGATGCTTGTTGGCACCGTCATAGTTGGCCGTGATGCTGCCGGCCCCGTAGTTGACGCGCTCGCCCATCGTGGTATCACCCAGGTAGGCCAAGTGATTGGCCTTACTGCCGGTGCCCAGCGTGGCATTCTTGACCTCCACAAAGTTGCCAATGTGCACTTCGTTACCCAGGTTGGCGCCAGGTCGCAGCCTTGCGAACGGCCCCACCACCGCCTGCTCGCCGATTCGCACGTCGGAGGTCTCCCCATCAATGTGTGTGAAGGCGTGAATGACTGTATTGCCGCCGATCGATGCTTGGCGAATCACGCAGTTGGGGCCAATCCGCACGCCGCTGGCCAAACTGACCTGGCCTTCAAAGACACAATTCACGTCGATCTCGACGTCACTGCCGCAGTGCAAGGTGCCTCGTATATCGATGCGTGAAGGGTCTGCCAGGCGAACCCCCGCAGACATGAGTTCATCGGCCTGGCGGCGCTGAAAACGACGCTCCAGGTCAGACAACTGCGCAGGGCTGTTGACGCCCAAGACCTCGGTCTCGCTGCTTGCTTGGGCGCATACCACCGGTGTGCCCTCGGCTACTGCCAGCTTCACTACATCGGTCAGGTAATACTCGCCCTGAGCATTTTGGGGCGTGAGCTCCTGAAGCCAGTGCTTTAGCAATCGCGTGGGGGCGGCCATGACTCCTGTGTAGGCCTCATTGACGCGCAGTTGCTCAGGCGTACCATCGCGCTGTTCAACGATGCCGAATACATTGCCGTTGCTGTCTCCGTGGCGCAAAATTCGGCCGTAGCCGGTGGGGTCTTCCAGCAACACCGACAAAAGCGCCAGGCGCTTTCCATCGCAGGCTTCTACCAGGGCTTTGAGTGTGCTGGCTTCAATCAGCGGCACATCACCATTGAGGATCAAGGTGATGCCGTTATCATGAAGCGAAGGCGCAGCTTGTTGCACGGCGTGGCCGGTGCCCAGTTGCGGCATTTGGCGCACAAAAGTCACCGCTGTGCTGGCCAAGGCAGATTCCACTTGTTCAGCCCCATGGCCGGTGATCACGATCACACGATTTGCTTGTAATTGCGCCGTGGTTTGAACAACATGCTGTAAAAGGGGCCGTCCGGCCAGGTTGTGCAGCACTTTGGGCCGGCTGGATTTCATGCGGGTGCCTTTGCCCGCGGCCATGATCACGATGTCCAACGTCATGTTTTGTTCCTCGTTTCGTCGTCGAATTATCAGCCTGCTGGCGGTCGCCTTGGTGCTTTCAAGTTTGGCCGCTTGCAGTGTGCTGCGATTTGGGTACAGCCAAGCGCCCAGCGTGCTTTATTGGTGGCTGGATGGCTATGTTGATTTCACCGACGAACAAACGCCCAACGCGCGCGAACATATCGCCACCTTCTTTTCTTGGCATCGCAAGACCCAATTGCCCGACTATCTTGCCCTTCTTGGGCGTGCGCGCAAAGAGGTGCTGCTGAACGCCACCCACGATCAAGCCTGTGCGTGGGCTGAGGAGGCGCGGGTACGAATCAATACCAGTCTGCTGCAGTTGGTGCCCTCAGGGGTTGATGTGGGACGGACCCTCTCCGAGGCCCAATTGCAGCACATGCTCAAAAAGTTCAATGAGGTCAATGAAAACCTCACGAACGATTTTTTGCAGCCTGATCCGGAGCAGCGCCGCAAAGCAGCCTTGAAGCGCGCCGTGGACCGTGCTGAGTCCTTTTACGGCTCACTCCATCGAGCTCAGCGCGATCTCATTGCGAAAGGCGTTGAAGCCGGGCCCTTTAATCCCGACCTATGGATGACAGAACGACAGCAACGCCAGAAAGACCTGCTGGCCATCCTGCGTGCACTGCCTAAAATGCCGTCTCAAGAGTCCTCTACAGCCATGGTGGCTTGGGTAGAAAGCTATCAACATTCACCCCGTCCGGCTTACCTGAGCTATCAGCAAAAACTCATGCAATACAACTGCGAGCTGGCGACCAAGATCCACAACAGCACAACGGCAGCGCAACGACTCGCCGCCGCTGATCGGCTCAAGGGCTGGGAAGATGACCTGCGATCCCTGGCGACTGTGGCGGCCTTGATTCCTTAGCGTAAACAGGCCCTACTGAAACGCCACCTCAGCAAAGCTGCGCAGCTTGCGGCTGTGGAGCTGATCAACACCTTGCTCACGCAACAGCTCAATGGCGCGAATGCCGATGCGAAGGTGCTGGTCGACACGCTCACGGTAAAAGTGATTGGCCATGCCAGGCAGTTTGATCTCGCCGTGTAGAGGCTTGTCGCTCACACAAAGCAGCGTGCCATAGGGCACACGGAAACGAAAGCCATTGGCCGCGATGGTGGCACTTTCCATGTCGAGCGCAATCGCACGGCTTTGGCTGAATCGGCGCTCTGGCGTGCGTTGGGGCAGTAATTCCCAATTGCGGTTGTCGGTACTGGCCACCGTGCCGGTGCGCATGATGTGCTTGAGGGCAAAGCCCTTGAGCTGCGTCACATCGGCCACAGCAGCCTCCAGTGCGACTTGCACCTCTGCCAGAGGAGGGATCGGCACCCAAAGCGGCAGGTCTTCATCCAGCACATGATCTTCACGCACGTAGCCATGGGCCAGTACATAGTCGCCCAGCGCCTGGGTGGTGCGCAGCCCGGCGCAGTGGCCCAGCATGATCCATGCATGGGGCCGCAACACGGCGATGTGGTCGGTGATGGTTTTCGCGTTAGAGGGGCCCACGCCGATGTTGACCATCGTGATGCCTGAGCGGTCACCCCTCATCAGGTGATAGGCTGGCATCTGCGGCATTCGGCTGGGCGCTGTGCCCAGCTCATCCCCCGGCTGCGTAGGCAGCCCAGCTCGGCGTGCCACCACATTCCCCGGCTCGACAAAGGCGGTGTAATCGTGGCCACTTTCCTGGGCCATCAGCTCGTGTCCCAGCCGCATGAACTCGTCGATGTAGAACTGGTAGTTGGTGAACAACACGTAGTTCTGGAAATGATCTGGGGCGGTGCCGGTGTAGTGGCGCAAGCGATGCAAGGAGTAGTCGACCCGAGGAGCCGTGAACAGCGAAAGCGGAAGGGAGTCGCCCGGCTTGGGCTCCAAGGTGCCGTTGGCAATGCCATCATCCATGGCGCTGAGATCGGGCAGGTCGAACAAGTCTCGCATCAACAGCCTGCGAGACGCATCCAGCGAGCCTTCGAGGTGATTGTTCTCAGCCAGAGAAAAATGGACTGGAATAGGCTGAGAGCTGGTCCCCACCTCCAACGACACATGGTGATTGCGCAGCAACAGCTCGAACTGCGTCAGGTAGTAGGCATGGAAAAGGTCGGGGCGAGTCAGTGTTGTTTCAAACGTGCCTGGGCCCGACACAAAGCCGTAGCTCAAGCGAGAGTCGGCTCGGGCGACTGTTTCGGTACGTACTCTGATGAACGGATAGCAGGCCCGAACATGCGACGTCAGTGCTTCACCCGCTACAAAACGCCCCAAGGCGTTACGCAGGTGCTCTAAGCTGCCTTGGTAAATTGACTGCACTTGCGCCAAGGCGTCTGCGGCGTTGTCGAATCGCGCGGGGGCAATGAAGGGAGGGTGGATGCTGGACATGCGTGCAATGGGTTCAAGTTCGTGTGAGTCGGCTGTCTCAAATGAGCGACCTATTGGGGATCACCTTACCCTGGAGGGTAGCAGTGGAAATGGTAAAACTGCGCGTCCTCAGCGTGTTTCCTGAATGTGTCGGCTCGGGGAAACCCCCCGATCAAGCCATTTTTTACTGTAATTTGCCTGGAGGTTGCTCGTGAGCATTTGGTTGACCGCCCTGAAGGCTGTCCCCTGGACCGACGTGATCGCTGCAGCACCCGCCGTGGCAAGGGGCGCGCGCAAGTTGTTCAATCGTCCTGCTAGGGGATCGATGGTGAACAGCTCATCGGTTGATGTGGAGGGGGGTCCCAGCCTCCAATCATTGAGTGATGCAGTCGAGAAATTGAGCGCCCAGCAACGGGCCTCAGCTGCCATGGTCGAGACACTCAGCCTGCAAAACAGCCAGCTGAGGGATGCCGTGGGCATTCTTCGCGCGAGGTGCCAGCTGCTGATCTGGTTTTCGAGTGCGCTGCTTTTTCTGTGGATGGCTCTGCTGGCCTGGATGTTTTGGCAAGCCAGAGCCTGATTTTTATTTCCGAGGATTCAACCTAAAAACCGTACATGGACGCCCCCGGTTTGCCAAGTTCTCAATTCATGACGACGCGAAGGAAAAGATTGCACCCGTACATTCGGACTTTGAATGCGGCTGTTAGCCGCTGTCCCTGATGGGATTTGCTGATCGGCGCCTCTA
>CANHBY010000002.1 GCA_947458895.1 Burkholderiales bacterium
ATTGGAGGATGATTTGCGTCTGGTCGGCTGGAGGCGTGTGAAGCAGGTACAACTAGAGTCGTTGTCGATATCGGCCCAAGGGCTGTGGGACGAGGCTCTTGGGCTGCGCGGGCGGTTCTTGGGCTGCGCCTCACTGCCTCTGGTGAAATGGGTGTCGACCTTGGGTGAGGCGCTTCGATCGCTGGGGTTGGTTGATGTTTTGGCCTCAGATGCCGCGGGAGCTCGGGTCCTGGCTTGCTTAAAGCTGGCCAATGACGATGCGGGGTGGGCCGAGCTGGTGCGCGGTGCAGGATCGGTGGACTGGGATGTCTTTGTGCAGTGGGTGGATCACGCCATGGAGCAGGCTGTGTTCCTGCCTTCGCCTCATCCGCAGGCGCAGGTGGTGGTCACGCCTTTGTCGCATGCGTTGCTGAGGCCCTTTGCCTCGGTGGTTTTCCCTGGTGCCGATTCGAAGCACTGTGGGGCACCCAACGGCTTGCATCCGCTGCTGACCACGGCGCAGGCCAAGGTGTTTGGTTTGCCGACGGCCGAGGCCGAGTTGGCTGCATCGTGGGCGGCCTTGTGGCAACTGATGCGTGTGCCTCGGGTGACGATGCTGTATCGCTTGAATGACGATCAGGATCGGCTTTTGCCGAGTTCTTTGCTGGAGCGCTTGCGGCTGGTTTGGAGCAAGCGACCGGATCAGCCGCAGGTGGTGAGCTTGCCTGAGGTGAGGGTTCTGAGGCAGTTAAATCCTGAGCCTGTAAAGGCATCCTCACCAGTGGCGCCTCACCTGCTGCCTGAGCGCATGAGCGCGAGTTCGTATGAGGCGTTGCGAAGCTGCCCCTACCGGTTTTTTGCCTTGCGCATGTTGGGCTTGCAGACCACGGATGAATTAGAAAAAGAGCCTGAAAAGCGAGACTACGGCATTTGGCTGCATGAGGTGCTTCTGCGCTTTCACAGCACTCGGTCGGTGCCGGCCGATGCGGTGCAGGATGCTGATCGCCTGCGGCACATTGCGCGTGAATCGCAGCAGGCCATGGGGTGGGACGATGCCGAGTTTTTGCCCTATTGGATCTCGCTCGAGAACCTGATTGATCGTTACCTGAGATGGGTTCACCAGCGCGATGCCCAGGGCGTGAGCTGGGTGTCGGGTGAGCTGAAAATGTCTGCTTATCCTGCGCAGTGGAAGGGGGTCGAGATGCACGGAGTCATCGACCGACTTGACCAGCGCCAAACGCCCCACGGCACCCTGATCGAGCTCATTGACTACAAGACAAACAGTGTGCAGTCCCTCAAGACTCGCGTCAAAGATGCCGCAGAGGAAACCCAATTGGCTTTTTATGCTGCGTTGGTTTTGGCGCGTGACCCGGATCAGTCGGTGCGAGCGCTTTACCTTCCGCTCGATGACAAGGGCGAGGAGATCAAGGGCGTGGATCACCCGGATCTGGAGGAAGGTGCCAGGCGCTTAGTGGAAGGGATCGGAATGGATCTGGAGCGGTTGCGCCAGGGCGCGGGTCTGCTTCCTTTGGGGCGGGGCAGTGCCTGTGAGCACTGCGATGCGCGGGGGTTGTGCCGGCGTGATCATTGGGCTGAGCCGTTGAACTTGGATGAGGCTGCGTCATGAATTCGCCGGCGTATCAGGTGGATGGGGTGAGTGCCTCCCGCGAGCGTTTTTATGCAGTGGCTTGTGACCCTCGCCGCAGCGTGGTGGTGGAAGCTTGTGCAGGTGCGGGCAAGACCTGGATGCTCGTGTCGCGCATCGTGCGTGCCTTGCTGGAGGGGGCGCGCCCCCATGAGATTTTGGCGATCACTTTCACTCGCAAAGCAGCTGGTGAAATGCGTGAGCGCTTGGTGGATTGGCTGCGTGACTGGAGCAGCGCTTCGCCTGAGCAGCGGGTCGCAGAGTTACGTCATCGGGGCCTTAGTTTGGAGCAAGCACATGCTGCACAGGGGGCCTTGGGGTCATTGAACGAAGAACTGTTGCGCTCAGGTCGGATGGTGGAGATTCGCACCTTTCATGCCTGGTTTTCTCAGTTGCTGCGCGCCGCGCCGCTCGAGTTGCTCGAAGAGCTTCAGCTCAGCCCCAACATGAGCGTGATGGACGAGGTCATGGGGCATGAGGCCAAGGTATTTCGGCGTTTTCATGCCAGGGTGCTGGCAGATGAGGCACTGAGGTCTGACTATGAGGGTCAGGTCTTGCTTCGTGGCCGATTTTCTACAAGGGCCTGGCTGAATTCGGCCTTGGGTAAGCGCATTGAAATCGGCTTGGCGCATCAGGCGGGTGTGTTGCAAGACAGTGTGCCGGCGAGCCTTGGCGGCTGGCCTGATGTGGCTGAGCCCCTCAGCGCTGTGCGTGATCCAGCTTGCATGGAGCCAATCCGAAGGCTGATCGAGCGCTTTGAATCGGGCGGCAAGCCGGCTCAAAAAAAGGCGGCAGAAAGGCTCGGCGAGGTTTTGGCGTGTGATGACGATGCGGCCACATTCAAGGGCGTCTTCGAGGTCATCTTCACCAAGGAAGGAACACTGCGCAAAAATCTCGGCGAGTCTGATGAGCTGGCTGCGCTAGGTGATGCCTTGACCCAGATTCAGGCCGCACAACAGCAGCTTTTGGATCATGAAGAACATCGCCGCATGGTGCGTTTGTCCTTGGCCTTGATTGAAGAGTTCACGGCCTACAAGCGCGAGCAAGGGCTGGCTGACATGGCTGATCTGGAGCAATGCGCGCTGGCGCTTTTGCGTGACAGCAGCCTGGCAGGCTGGATTCAGGAGCGATTGGACGCGCGCATACGCCATGTCTTGATTGATGAGTTTCAGGACACCAGCCCCTTGCAGTGGCACGCGCTCCATGCGTGGCTTTCGGGTTACTCGGGTGCGGGTGGCGGCTTCAGTGGCCAAGCTCCGCCATCGGTCTTCATCGTCGGCGACCCCAAGCAAAGCATTTACCGTTTTCGCAGGGCAGAGCCCAGGGTGTTTCAGGCGGCCATTGATTATGTGTGTCAAGGGCTTCAAGGTGCCCGGCTGGCCTGTGATCACACGCGGCGCAATGCACCGCAGGTGCTGCAGGCGGTGAATCAGGTGTTTGAGGCAGCCCAGGCGGCGGGTGAGTTTGGTGGGTTTCGTGTACACACCACTGAGCTGGATGTGGCCCAGGCCAGTGGGCCGAGCTGGCCCGCGGCGTTGGGGTCACTCCCCCTGGTGGAGCGGGCGCCTAAAACATCGAAGGAGGCCGCGCCCACACCTGTGGCTTGGCGCGACACGCTGACCACCCCCCGTGAAGAAGAGCAAGAAGATGGCCGCCAACAGGAGGCCCGGCAGGTCGCCCAGGCCGTGGCGATGTTGCTGCGCGAGGGCGTATTGAACCCCCGCACAGGCAAGCCGCTGGCTTATGGAGACATCTATGTGCTGGCTCGCAAGCGTGCTTCACTGAGGGCCTTGGCGCTCGCGCTTCAGGAGCTGCACGTGCCTTTTGCTGCCCCTGAGTCCATGACCCTCATGGACTCCACCGAGGTCCAGGACCTGGTGGCCTTGCTGGATGCGCTCGCCTCACCCTCGCATCATCTTTCGTTGGCGCGCGCTTTGCGCAGCCCGATTTTTGGGGTGTCGGATGATGATCTCATTCGCATTGCCGAGGCGGTGAAAACTCGGCGCTCAGAGCAAGTGGATCAGGGTCAAGCCTCGTGGTGGGCGGCGCTGATGGACTTGCCTGACGAGGGCATGAGCCCTGCGCTGTGGCGTGCGCGTCACCTCTTGACGTCATGGCGGCCGCTGGTCAGCCGGTTGTCGCCACACGACCTGCTGGACACCCTCATGGACAAGGCCGAGGTGTTTGAACGGGTGGCGGCTGCCGTGCCGGCTGCCCAGCGTGAGGCTGCACGCAATGCGCTGCAAGCCTTGATGGCGCAGGCCTTGCTGCTGGATGGCGCACGCTATGCCACCCTGTACAACTTTGTGCGAGCACTCAAGCAGCGCGTTATCAGTCTGCCGCCACCTGCGCGTGCCGAGGCGGTACAGCTGCTGACAGTGCACGGCGCCAAGGGTCTGGAAGCCGAGGTGGTGTTCGTGATGGATGCCAACCCAGACGATCAGAAATCCGACTCCACCACCTTGTTGATCGACTGGCCGGTGGAATCAGAGGCCCCTACGCTGTGCGCGTTTGTGTACTCCGAGAAAAAATGTCCCCCCTCGTTGCAGGCTTTGATGGCGAATGAGCGCACTGCTCGCCAGCGTGAAGAGCTCAATGGCTTGTATGTGGCCATGACGCGCGCCAAAGAGTGTTTGGTGGTGAGCGCTTCCGAGCGCCGGGGCAGCGGCAGCGGATGGGCGAACTGGTGGCAACGATTGAATCCCCTGTTAACGCCCTGGACCTTGCCTGAGCTTGATGGCCAATCAGCCGAGCAGCCCCAGGCGTGGGTGCCCTATTGGGGCCTGCCGGTACTGAGCCAGCAGCCAGTGCAGGCTATGGCGAAGATGCAGCTGCCCGGTATGGCGAATGCTGTAGCTCAGCCCGACGAGCTTGCAGCGGCTTCGGACGGCGATTCAGCCTCGTCGCGGCTGGGGCAGGCTGTGCATTTGGCCTTGCAGTGGGCCACCACCACGGCGGCGGCTGGCGCTGACTTGCGGGCGCTGTGCCATTCAGCCGCCGGCGAGTTCTCAGCCAGGGGCGAGCAGGTGTTGGAATATGCTCAGCGCATCCTCCAAAGCGAAGCCTGCGCCTCGTTCTTCGACCCCCATCAGCTTGATTGGGCTGGCAATGAAGTGGCGATCACGGTTCAAGGCCAGGTGCAGCGAATTGATCGCCTCGTAGCGAAACGAGAGGCCGATGGCAGCGTGTGTTGGTGGGTGATCGACTACAAACTTCACGAGACACCCCAGATGCTGCCGGCCTACCGCGCGCAGTTGCAGGCTTACGCCCAAGCGGTGGGCAAGTTGCAACCTGGCGAGAAGGTGCGCTGTGCGTTCATCACCGGTTTGGGCGAGGTGGTGGAGGTGGGTTGAGGGGCTTTGCTTGGGAACGCTGCGGGTTTTCGATCTGGAGGTGGCGTTTTGATGGGGCAAGGGGCAAGACTTGACCCCTTTGTTCTTGACGCTTCCAAGGCCTATGCCGCGATCCGCCATGTGGTTGAGTCTCGCCGTGCCCGCAACGCTCGGGTGTTCGGTTCTGTCCTGCGTGGCCAGGATACCGACAACAGCGGCTTGGACATCCTCGTCGACCCGACGCCAGAGACAACCCTGTTCGACATTGGAGCGATCGGTCACGAACTCGGCAAGTTGCTCGGTGTGCCGGTGGACGTTTTGACTCCCAACGCCTGGCCGGCAGAAAGGGCGGGGCGGATCATCACGACAGCACTTCGCGCACGACCTCTGGATGCCGCATTGCGATGCGAATAAGCGCCTGCGCCGCCCCGGAAGGAGAACGACGACCTTGTTCCCACTCTTGCAAGGATCGCTTGGAGATATGAAGCGCTTCGGCAAATTGCGCCTGCGACAAACCCGTGCTCTGAAGCGCTTGTGCGACCTCATTAGGCTTGACAGCTGTCACACGTCCAGCCTTCGCAGCTTTCATTTCGCGAACTGACTGCAAGAGCTTGAGACCCAATTCCTCGCCGGAAGAAGCGCGCTTGGAAGGAGTGATGCGATTAGCCATTTTCAATTTCCGAGACCGCCGCTTAGCGTCTCGCAAAAAACGATTGCAAGATAAGCAGCTGGAGGCGCTGGCCTAGCTTGAGGGCTTGGTCGCACAACAGCCGCAGCTGGGCGATGGGGTGGTGGCTTGGCTGCATCCCTCGATTGCCGATCATCTCAATAGTGCCGATCTCTTTACCTTGGCCCAGCTCATTGATCGGATCAATGGCCTGGGGCAGCGCTGGTGGGCCAGTGTTCCTGCCATCGGCCCTGTCAAAGCGGGTCGGGTCGAAGAATGGTTGCGCGATCAAGAGGATGTGCTTGGGGCGAAGTTGGGCGCTCATGTCGGCATGCCACGCTCAAAAGTTTTTGCACACGAGCTCGCGCAGGTGGTCCAACCGGCCTCGGCCATTCGCCCGATCGAAAAGTTTGTAGTCCCCTCTGCACTCGATGGGCGAGCGGGGCTGTACCGCTTGCCGCAGTCCCAATGCTTGCTCAAGGCAAGCAATGACCTCGAGGCCATCTTTGCCTGGCTGCGCAGCAAGCAAGCCCTGACCCCCGAATGTGTATTTCAGCGATCGTGGACGGCCATTTCAGTCTGATCGTGGACGGTGAAACAGCGTCATCGAGGGCCCGCCGGGGAGGCGCGCAAGTACGAGGGGGTAATGTAGCTCAACCGTCCACGATCAGCCTGAAACGCCTTCTGGCTGGGGCCTGTCTCGGGGCGATTTGAGGGTTGTTTGATCTTCAGAATTCAGGCCCCTGCCGGGCCGCCGGAGGCGCCCTGAACGGGCCATGTACTCATGTCCGGACTTTGCCGGTCGGAGCGCTGTTCAAGGCGCCGTTGCAGCGTCGCTGTCACGCATCGACCGAGTGCCCTTGAGCTCGATCTTGTGGCTTGAATGCACGATGCGATCGAGGATCGCATCGGCCAGCGTCGGGTCGTTGAGGTAGGTGTGCCAAGCCTTGACCGGCAACTGGCTGGTGATCAAGGTCGAGCGCGTTCCGATGCGGTCGTCCAGCAGCTCGAGCAGGTCGTTGCGTTCGGCTGCTCCCATGGGGGAAATCGCGAAGTCATCAAGAACCAGCAGATCCAGCTTGGCCAACTGCGTCAGTCGCCGCGCGAAGCTGCCGTCGCCGTGGGCGACCTGCAACTCGTCGAATAGCCTGGCCGCACGCACGTACAGCACCGAGAAGCCGCTGCGGGCGGCTTGGTGTGCCAGGGCGCAAGCCAGCCACGTCTTACCGCTGCCGGTGGCCCCGGTGATGAGCAAGTTGCGTGCATGGCGCAGCCAGTCTGCGCCGGCCAACGTGGAGATGAGGCCGCGGTCCAGCGCGCGGCTGGCGCGCCAATTGATGTCCTCGATGCAGGCCGAGCTGACCTTGAGCTTGGCCGCCTTGAGCAGCCGTTGCACGCGCCGGTCGTCGCGCCAGGCGACCTCGCGCTGCACCAGCAGCGTCAGCCGCTCGTCGAAGCTCAGGCCCGCGGCGGCCGTGCTCGTGGCTTGGTCCTCAATGGCACGGATCATTCCGTCCAGGCGCAGGCTGCGCAGTTGGTTCAGGGTGTGTTCGTTCAACATGGAAATCTTCCTTGGTGGGATTGCGATTGGAGTGGCTCAGGGGGCATCCCGGTGGCATGCACGCCGCCGGTCCAGCGCCCCGGTGTTGCCGTGCGCGCTGGACAGCAACACGGCTGAGACGGTGTCAGTGGTAGTAGTCCGGCCCGCGCACGTTCTCGTGCTCGATGGTCGGGCTGTAGGTGGCGGGGAACAGCGATGGCTGGCGATCCAGGCCGGACTTGAGGATGTTGGTGACGCTCTTCAGGTGCGGCGCGCGCAGGGCCATGGCGCGCGTGCAGGCGGCCTCCAGCCGCTCGGCGCTGTACCGGCGCACGAGCGCCAGCAGGCCCAGGCAGGCGCGGTAGCCCTGCTCCGGGTGCGGACGATGCTCAAGCTGCCAGGTGAGCACCGCCGCGGTGCTCACACCGATGCGCTGACCCCATGCGATGAGCTTGGCTGGCGTCCACTCAAGGTGGGCGCGGTGCGACGCCGGCATGTGGTCGGCCGCGGTGGAGAAGCCGCCGCGCTTGGTGCTCACAGCGTGGCTGGCCACGCACTGGTTGGACGCGAAGCACTCCAAGAGATTGCCGCTGACGCGCACGTCGATCCTGGCGCCGACGAGTCGGTGCGGCACGCTGTAGTAGTGGCCCTCGAACTCGACGTGGTAGTCGATGTTGACCTTGGCCGTCTTCCAGCGGCTGATGACGTAACGGCTGGCCGGCAAGGGCCGCAGCGCCGGGGCGTCGAGCAACTCGAAGGCACTGCGCCGGCAGCCGGGCAGCTTCTTGAAGGGGCGCTGGTTCAGGTCGGCCAGTAGTTCTTTGATGGCCACGTTGAGCTCGCCCAGGCTGAAGAACCGGCGGTTGCGCAGCCGAGCCAGAATCCACCTCTGCACCAGTAAAACCGCCCCCTCGACCTTGGGCTTGTCTCGAGGATGACGTGGTCTCGCGGGCAGCACCGCGCAGTCATAGTGCTTGGCGAACTCGTCGTAGATCCGGTTGGGTTCGGGGTCGTAGCGGCCGGGGGTCTTGATCAGCGCGCGGGTCTGATCGGGCACGATCAGCCTGACCACACCACCGAAGAACTCCAGCGCTTGCACTTGCGCGTCGATCCAGTCGGCGGTGGTCTGTCGCGGCGTGGCGCAGGCATAGGTGTAGTTCGACGCGCCCAGCGTGGCCACGAAGATTTGGGCCTGTGTGATCTCGCCGGTGAGGGGATCGACGATGGGCACCGTGCCGCCGGCGTAGTCCACGAACAGCTTCTCGCCAGCGATGTGGACCTGGCGCATTGAGCGCTGCTGGCGACGAGCAAACTCGGCGTACTTGACGCAGAAGCTCGTGTACTTGTAAGCCAGCGGGTTGCCCGTGGCGTACTCCTCCCACAGCAACATCAGGGTGACGCCGGGGCGCTTGAGTTCCTGATGCACCATCCCGAAGTCAGGAGCGCGTTGGTGGCTGGAGCGGGGCAGCGCCGGGCGGTACAGCTGCGCCTCCAGGTCTTCGTCGCTGAGGGTCTGGACCAGGTCCCAGTCAACGCCGGCCACCCGGGCCAGCGAGACGTATTTGCCCGCCACGCTCTTGGATATCTTCAGCACGCGGCCGATCTCGTTGTAGCTCAGCCCGGCCTGCATGTGCAGGCGCAATGTCTCTCGGATTTGTCGCATCGTGACTCTGTTGGTTGGCATCAGCTCGTACCGTAAAAAACGGTGAGCTTGATGCAGGTCAGAAAATCACTTGCGCGCCATCCCCGTCGTCCACGATCCCGCTGAAACGCCGTCCACGATCAGACTGAAATGCCGTCCACGATCAGCCTGAAATGCCGTCCACGATGGGCTGAAATACTCAAGCAGCCCCGTATAGGCGCGGTTCCCGGCCTGTGTCCTCAGCCTCCAAGGCCCATCGCAAAACAACTCGTGCTGATGCGATGTCTCGGGGCTCGGTGTGCCCACATTGCGCGCATGAGTGCGTTCGATCCGAGAGCGTCTTCTTTTGCACTGCCCAGCACTTCGGGCAGCGCTGAGAAGGCTTGAGCTTTCGGGTCGGCGCCTCCACCCATTCGCCGCCAGTTTCCAGCACTTTGCAGCGAAGCAGGGAGGTAAACAGCGCGGGGGCTGTGTCCAAAATTTCGCGGTTCAAGCCCGCTTTTTGAGCGACGTTCTTGCCGGGATCTTCCATCGTCCCGGCTGCGCTTCGCGTCATGCGTGCGATCTGCAATTCTTCGGTCGCCACGAGGGCAAACTGGGCCGCGAGCTTGGCTGTCGTCTTGTGCATCCAGTCCAAGCGTCGGCGAGCCGTCTTGGCCCGTGCATCGGCAAGCTTCCTCACCGCTTTGCGGCGGCGGTTGGATCGCTTGTTGCGTTTCGATGAAACAGCCTTCTGAAGCGCGATGACGCGCTCCTTCTCGGAATGCCACCAGCGCGGGTTATCGATGCAGACCACCGCATCAGCGTGCGTGACCCCAGACAAAAAGGTTTCCACGCCCCAATCGAATCCGAGTGCGCCGTCTTGCTCTCGCTCTCGCTGGGGCTGGCCAATGTCCAGCGTCAGCGACAAATACCATTGGCCGTCGCGGTGCAGCACCTCACTGGCGCGAATGTCGCCGCCTTGGCGGGCCTTGCCGCGTGCGGCTATTTGGCCCACACTCGATAAACGCAGCGACCCATGACGCCAGTTCTCTGCGGGCGTGAAGCGCCAACCGTCGCCGTGACTCTTGAAGGACATGCCTGGGAAGCGCCCCAGCGACTTGAACCTGGGAAAGCCTGGCGTCTGTCCGGCCTTGACACGACGGAAGAAGGCAGCAAATGCCTTGTCGAGCCGGCGCAGGGTCATCTGCTGGCTGGAGCAGTTTGCCGCCTGCGCCCATTCGGGAAGTTCCGCGCGTAGCGCAGTGAGTGATTTGCATTGGTCCGCAAAGCTCAGTGTTCGTCCAGTCTTGCGGTAGCAGTCGATTCGCTCTTCAAGCGCGGCGTTGTAGAGCTGCTGATGGGATCGAAGAATGGCAGCCAGCGCAGCAGCCTGCTTCGGCGTAGGGTACAGCCGGTAGGTCGTTTTGCGCAGGTTGCGAGCTTCACTCACAATTGGTTACTATACCAACAACATGAATATAAACAAGCTACACCACTGTGTTTACGCACTCAACTACCATTTGGTTCTTGTCACGAAGTACCGGCGAAAATGTCTCACGGCGGCCATGCTGGCTGAGTTCGAAACGCAAGCAAAAGAGCGATGCCAGAGCTGGGGCGGACGGCTCATCGAGGCCAACGGGGAGCCCGATCATGTGCATCTGCTGGTTGAGCTACCGCCTACGGCGGCACTGGCCGAGTTTGTCAACGCACTCAAGACGGGTACCAGCCGTCGCTTGAGAACGATCTTTGCCCAGGAACTGGCGGGCGTGTACTCCAAGCCCGTTCTTTGGTCACGAAGCTATTGCGTGCTGTCTTGCGGCGGCGCTCCGCTGGAGATCATCAAACAGTACATCCAGCAGCAAGACAGGCCCGACGATTGAGCCAGCCTGTGGCTGGCGGCGCTTACCCCTCCAGCCAATTCGGACGCCTCCAGCTCCAGGCCGCAAGCGGCCAACCGCATTGGATGGAGCCCCTCGCGCTATTCGGTGGCTGCCAAGGTCGATGACCTGCGCTGCGTTGTGTACCCGCCTGAGCCTGGTGAGTCCGCGACGGAGGCCGAGGTAGCCGGCTGGGTGCTCTCGGTCGTGGGGAAGGGTGGGCGGCTGCGCGAGGTGCCGGTGTCTGAAGCCGTGTCGGTAGAGCTGTCTGCTTATTTGGCCAAGCGAGGCCTGGATTCTGAGCTCGACGGCCAGGCTAACCGCGGTGCCTTTCTGCTCGGGCGGTCATCCGACATCGAGGAGCGGATGCCAGGCCTGTCTGCGTTGCAGGGTGCTGACCATCCAACCCAAGGCATCAGCGCCAGGACGATTTACGGGCAGGTCAAGGCCTTCTTCGAGAGTTGCTCTGAAGCGATGAGACAGTTAGGCGATAGCAAGGCCAGTGAGCGTTTTGCTGCGGCCAGCACCCATTGGCTGAGGCATAGCCATGCATCTCACTCCATCGCGAAGGGCGTGCCGATCGAGATGGCTCAGGCCAATCTCGGGCATGCATCGCTGTCGACAACCACGGTCTATGTGACGACAGAATCGCGGCGGCGGATGAAGGCGATGGGGAAGTTTTGGGGATGAGGCCAGTCGTTCGGGGGGGGCTCGACTATTGGACGGTGCTCTTCCTCACGCTGATTCACAACTTCGGTTGCACTAAGGCTGCATTGGCATGCCTATGCTAGCAGGCTCTTTTCAGGAATTTTCGCTTGCCTTAACAGGCCGCTGAAATACCTGATCCCTGAATCCGTGAGAAAGACCGCGGATTTCACGCGTTTCCCGGCGATCGTCGTTGTGTTTGACCGCCCTGGAAAACAAAACAGTCGATTCATGGTTCGGGCGCAATAACCGTCAAAATTAACGGTTGACCTCCACGGACTCTCCCAACCCTCATGCGCTTGCTCCAATACAAAGACCTCGATCTGCGTCGCGTCAAGTCGGCCTTTGCCAAAGTTCGCGCCGCCATCGAAAGCGGTGACTTCAAAAGCCCCGACGTGAAGAAACTCCACACCGGCAACTACTACCGGGCCAAAATCGACTACAGCAACCGCCTGCTTCTGCAGTTTGCGCGCTTCGGTGACGAGACGGTCTGCCTGGCACTGGAGGTGATCGAGAACCACGCCTACGACAAGTCGCGTTTTCTGCGCGGCGCAAGCGTGGACGAGGCCAAGATCGAATGCGAACCTGGTGTTGACCCGATGATGGCGCTGGCGGCGACCGATGCGGTACCGCTGCGCTGGCTGCACGCCACCCGCACCGAGTTTGAATTGCTGGACAAGCCCATCGTCTTCGACGACGCCCAGGAAGCCGTCCGGCGTCTGCCGGCACCTCTGGTGCTTGTCGGCTCGGCGGGTTCGGGCAAGACCGCGGTTACGCTGGCCAAACTGAGAGATGCCAAAGGTCGGGTGCTGTATGTGACCCAGTCCGCCTACCTGGCGCAATCGGCGCGAGCGCTGTACTATGCGAACGGCTACGAAAACTTGGCCCAGGAAGCAGAGTTTCTGAGTTACCGCGAGTTCATTGAAACACTCCACGTGCCGCCAGGCCGGGACGTGAGCTTCAATGCCTTTGGCGGCTGGTTCGAGCGCCACCGCGCGGCCGTCAAGTCACTGGGCGACATTGATGCCCACGCGCTTTTCGAGGAATTCCGCGGCGTCATCGGTGCCCAGCCGGCCGGGCCGTTGAGCCTGTCCGACTACCAAGCGCTCGGTCCCCGCCAGAGCCTGCTCCCGCCAACGGCGCGTGACGCAGCGCATGCCCTGTTCGGCCGTTATCGCCAGTGGTTGAGTGAAGCGGGGTTGTTCGACCTGAACCTGATTGCGCACGAGTGGCGCCCTCTGGCTCAGGGCACCTACGACTTCATCGTCATCGACGAAGTCCAGGATCTCACAGGCGCTCAGCTCGCCCTGGTGCTGGCCTGCCTGAAGGTGCCGGGCCAGTTTCTCCTGTGCGGCGACTCCAACCAGATCGTGCACCCGAACTACTTCTCCTGGGCGGCTGTTCGTGCTTTGTTCTGGCAGGGCCTGGCTGGGGATGCCGCGCAACGCCAGGCGGCCCAGCAGTTGCATATTTTGCAGGCCAACTTCCGCAACACTCAGGCCGTGACGCAACTTGCCAACACCCTGCTCAAGATCAAGCAAGCCCGTTTCGGATCCATCGACAGGGAGAGCAACTTTCTGGTTCAGAGCACATCAAGCGAGGCGGGTGAAGTGGTGCTGATCCAGGCGAAGGACGCTGCGCTGAAGC
The DNA here is from genome assembly GCA_947458895.1 of Burkholderiales bacterium. Taxonomy (GTDB): domain Bacteria; phylum Pseudomonadota; class Gammaproteobacteria; order Burkholderiales; family Burkholderiaceae_C; genus CANHBY01. Next base: position 13,017 of record CANHBY010000002.1, read on the forward strand.
AACTCGACGCCGCCACACGCGGATCGGCGCGCCATGCCGTGATCGTGCTGCGCGACGAAGACAAAGCCGCAGCCCGCGCGAGCCTGCGCACACCCCTGGTCTTCTCGGTGCACGAGGCAAAGGGCTTGGAGTACCCCCATGTCGTGCTGCTGGGCATGGTCTCTGGGCAGCGCGCTGCTTATGCCGAGGTTTGTCATGACGTCACGCAGCAGGATCTGCAGCGCGACGAGCTGGATTACCGCCGGGCCAAAGACAAGAGCGATAAGTCGCTCGAACTCTACAAGTTTTACGTCAACGCCTTGTACGTGGCGATGACGCGCGCGGTGGAAACGCTGACCATCGTCGAATCAGACACCGAGCACACGCTGTTCGATCTGTTGGGGCTGAGGGTCGGCGAGGTTCGCAGCGGTGCAACGCACACATCGACAAAAGAGGAGTGGGCACAAGAGGCGCGCAAACTCGAACTGCAAGGCAAAGAGGAGCAGGCCAGGGCGATCCGCGAGGCCTTCCTGCAAGGGCGACCGGTACCCTGGACGCCTTGGAGTCGGGCGCTCATCGAAGATCTGGCGCTCAAGGCGCTCGACCGAGCCAACCCCAGCGCCAAACAAAAGCAGACGCTGATGGACTACGCTTTGTGGCACGGTCAAAATGTATGGGTCGAGCAACTGGCTCTGGCTGGTTTCCAGCCCGCTCGTGCGGCGGCACCGGAAGGAGAATTCGGACGGATCGACAACGATTCCCTGCTGCGGGCCCACCTGACAGGCCAGGATCTGCCAAAACAACACGGGCTGCGCGCCGTGAGCGCCATGCGCCAGCGTCATCTGCAGCCGTACACAGCGAAGAACTTCAAAGACATTCTTCGGCTGTGCGACGTGCACACGGTTGACCACCTGACACCCGTGGGTGCCACCCCCTTGATGTTGGCAGCACGGGCTGGCAACACAGCCTTGATCGATGCGCTGGCTGACCGGGGCGCCAACCCTGCGATCGAAGACGAGTTTGGGCACACCGCCTGGCAGCAAGCCGTGAGCCGAGCGATTGATGATCCGGCCTTCGCTAGTAGATCGCTGGGGGCCATTGCTGAGCGATTGGCGCCGGCGACCATCGACGTGCAGGTCGATGGTCGGCTGGTTCGTGTCGAGCGACATCAAGGCGAATATTGGATGCTGACCTTGATGCTCGCAGGGTTCAAGACCCAGTGGTCCTGTTGCACCGAGCATATTCGGCAATCTTGGAAATACGATAAGGGCTACTTTGCAGAGCAGCTCCATCAGGTGATGCAAGGGCTACCTGTGCATCTGTGGCACGACAAGCGGCGCAAGCGCAGCTACCTCAATCAGGTGCTGGCGCGAGCGGAGGTCGACAGCGCCTACAAACCGGCGCGCAAACTGTGGGCGCGTACCCTCACCGGGCACTACCTGCCCAATCCAGCCATGCTGCTGCGCAAGGGTGAAACATGGCAGCCGGTGTACGACGCGCTCAAGCTAGACTGGGTCGACCGCGGGACTGGCACCAACAGGCAGTTCAGAATACGCCCGGCTTTCATGGTGGCAAGAATGCAGGATGCTGCTGCCGGAGAAGTGGAAGAGTTTTGAGCGCCGATAGGGCTGCGACAGCGCGCCCACGATTTGGCGCAGGTAGTGCGTACGACGGGAAGCCCAGCGGCCCGGTTCGGCTGACGCCTTGCTTGAGAAAATCCACGTGGGCCAGTTCAGCCAGGCGTCCCGCTCGGCACGGGCCAGCTTGAACACCTGGGCCATGGCTTGCGAGCGTTCGATCAGCTCGCCCTTCATTCGCGCCAGGCGCACCTTGTTGGTCTGGGCCTTGAGCACTTTGTTGGCGGTGCGGGCTTGTGTCGAAGAACGAATAATCTGCAAATTTGAACGAATATTCTGCTAACGGCATGATCCTAAAAACTGCAGTTGGACGCGCCCGAGTGGGCAGCGCTGCGGTGTGCTGGCAAGGCGCGACAACGCGGCGGGCTGGTGCCCGCAAGGCGGAGCAACGCCGCCAGCGCGCCGCAGTGCTGCCC
>CANHBY010000003.1 GCA_947458895.1 Burkholderiales bacterium
CATGAGTTGTCTCCTCCACCTCTCTAAAGGTGGATTAACCCAGGGCAGAGATGCCTTGGGTTTTTTTACCCGGCGCGGCCCCTGGCGTGCAATTCAAACTGGCGTCGTATCATCCTTTGCGCCTCCAGGCCCATGGTGGCCTATTTTGTGAGCCACGGACTGCCATGCCAGCGAAGAACCTCCCCCACACGCCTCATTTTGCCGACCGTCAGGCCGACCTGTCGAAGTATCTCCAAAGAATTCTGACGGCGCGGGTTTATGACGTCGCCATCGAAACCGAGCTGATGCCCGCCCGGAATTTATCGAAGAGGCTGGGTAATCAGGTTCTCCTCAAGCGCGAAGACACGCAGCCGGTGTTCAGTTTCAAGCTTCGCGGGGCTTACAACAAGATGGCTCATTTGAGCGCTGAGAGGCTGCAGCGCGGCGTGATTTGCGCCTCGGCCGGCAATCACGCGCAGGGCGTGGCCTTGAGTGCCAAGCGCATGGGCTGCAAGGCCCTGATCGTGATGCCCACGACAACGCCCAAGCTGAAGATCGATGCCGTCAAGGCGCTCGGCGGCGAGGTGGTTTTGCACGGCGAGAGCTACTCAGATGCTCACGAGCACGCTTTGACGCTGGAAAAGTCAGAGGGCATGACTTTTGTTCACCCCTTCGATGATCCCGATGTGATTGCCGGGCAAGGCACGATTGCCATGGAGATTCTTCGTCAGCACCAAGGGCCGATTGATGCAATTTTTGTGGCCATTGGCGGGGGCGGTCTGATTTCGGGGGTGGCGGCCTACGTCAAGGCGGTTCGGCCAGAGATCAAGATCATTGGTGTTCAAACTGTGGACTCTGATGCCATGGCGCGATCGGTGCAGGTAGGCAAACGCATTGAGCTCAGCGAAGTGGGCCTTTTTTCTGATGGCACGGCGGTGAAGAAGGTGGGCGAAGAAACCTTCCGCTTGACGCGTCAGTTTGTAGATGAATTCATCTTGGTAGACACCGACGCCGTGTGCGCGGCCATCAAGGATGTCTTTCAGGAAACGCGCAGCATTTTGGAGCCCGCGGGGGCGCTGGGCGTGGCCGCCGCCAAGCAATATGTGCAGACCCACGGCGTCAAAGGGCAAACCCTGGTGGCGATCACTTGCGGCGCCAACATGAACTTTGACCGCCTTCGTTTTGCGGCCGAACGAGCCGAATTGGGCGAGGAACGCGAAGCCCTTTTTGCGGTCACGATTCCTGAGGAGCGCGGCAGCTTCAAGCGGTTTTGCGAGCTGCTGGGGCCGCGGTCTGTGACCGAGTTCAACTACCGAATTTCAGACACCCAACAGGCTCATGTCTTCGTCGGCCTCAGCACCGCAAACCGGGATGAGCCTGCCAAGATTGCTCGCAACCTGGAGCGAGCCGGCTTTCCCACGCTGGATTTGAGCGGCGATGAACTGGCGCTCAGCCACTTGAGGCACCTGGTGGGTGGGCGCAGTGAGCTGGCCAAGGAAGAAAGGCTTTATCGGTTCATTTTCCCGGAGCGGCCGGGAGCCCTGATGAAGTTTCTCTCCAGCATGCACCCGGACTGGAACATCAGCTTGTTCCATTACCGAAATCAAGGGGCTGATTACGGGCGGATTTTGGTGGGGATTCAGGTCCCGAAAGATGACAAGAAAGCTTTCAAGGAATTCTTGCAAACGCTGGCCTATCCTTGTGTAGACGAGACAGACAATCCTGCCTATCGTTTGTTCCTGCGTTGATTTTTATGTCTGGGAGGGGTGCATGTCGTTGAACAATCCTTGGGATGCCACATCCTCCAATGAGGCGCTGGAGCTAGCCCTGCGCGCCAAGGTCGCCCACCAGGCCCAGACCTTTGGCAGCATGGGTGAGCTGGATGCCCTGGCTGTGCGGATCGGACTCATCCAAAACTCCCTGACACCACGACTTTACGGACCACAGCTTTTGCTTTTCGCGGCCGACCACGGGCTCGTTGCCGATGGGTTGCCCAAGAGCTCGCTGCCGCCAAGGCGCGAATATCTGCAGCATTTGTTGCAGGATCAATCTCCTTTGGCGATATTGGCTCGGCAGCAAGGGATTGAGTGGTGCATTGTGGATGCGGGCCTGTCTGAGGTGATGCCGTCACATGCGCGGCTCTTGCCTCGCAAAATCAGTGCGGGGTCGCAAAATGCTCGGCTGGCTCAGGCCATGTCGGTCGAGCAAGCCCATGCGGCGCTTCGTGCTGGCATGGAAATGGGTGATTCGCTGCCTGGCAATGTGGTTGCCTGTGCGGCTGTGGGGTTGGGTGCCAATGAGTCTGGCGCGCTGCTGTTGTCACGGCTCGGAGGGGTGGATCTGCGCGAGCTGGTGCTGCCAGCCACACCCACGCCAGAAGATTTGAGTTACCCCCGCCTCGTGACGCGCCTGAGCGAGGCCCTGGATCGTCACCGCAACGTGACGAAGCCCATCGAGGTATTGGCCGCCCTGGGGGGCCCAGACATCGCCATGATGGTGGGCGTGATGATCGTGATTGCCAGCAAGCGAGGGGTGATCGTGGCCGATGGCTTGCCAGCGGCGGCGGCCTTCATGTTGGCCCAATGCATTTCGCCAACCATCACCGAGGCTTGCATCTTCACTCGCAGCAACAGCCACCCAGGAATGGACGTGGCGCCTAGCCTTTTCAAGGCCACCGCCATGCTTGAGCTAGGCATGGAGAGTATTGATGGCACGGGTGCTACGCTGGCGTGGCCCATGCTGCAAAGCGCTGCTGGTCTCTTAACGGGGTTGCCTGAACAGGTGATTTGAGACGGGCAGCTCAGCCGCGCAGAACGCCCCACGCGAATCGATTACTGCATCACAGCAGCCGGCAAACTGCCGGTAGCGGGATCAGGCAACAGGGGCAACTCCAAGGTCACCATTGCGGCCCCACCTGGGGGCCCGATCGCCACGGAGCGCTGGACAACTGATTGCACGACCCATTTGCCATCAAGCAGTGCCCCAACCGCGAAGGGCTTGGGGGGTTTCCCATCCACTGCGATCAAGGCCAAACCAAGCGCTGAGTCGGGCGTGCGGCCGGCAATCACGCCGGTGAGCTGGAAGCGCGAAGCTTCAGGCGGTGCAGCCAGATTCTCATTCGCGCTGACCGAAGTAGCGCCTAGAAGGCGAGAGAGATCAGCCCCAGCGAACTGAGCGTCTTGCTTGCTCAGAACGTAGTCGGGCGCCGGGTAGGGGCTCGCTGTCAAGCGGAGCAGCCAGAACATGGACGCGGCACAGACCACAGCCCACACCCAAAATGAGGTGATTCGAAAGGACATGGGACGATTATGATCTAAGCGCGGGCTAAAGCAATGGCTTTAAGTCGCTGCAAACTGCTCAACTCAACCGGATTTTGAGAATGCAAAACCCTTTCCCTTTGAACCAACCACGTGCCGCCGCTCAAACCGTGGCTCAACGCGGATTCACCTTGATCGAGCTGATGGTGGTGCTCGTGATCATTGGCATGTTAGCGGCATTGATTGTGCCGAACGTGCTGGAGCGCGCTGACGAGGCGCGGGTCACAGCGGCGCGAACCGATGTCAACAACTTGATGCAGGCCGTCAAGCTCTACCGCCTGGACAATCAGCGCTATCCGAGTGCTGAGCAGGGGCTGCAGTCACTTGTGGCCAAGCCGACGGTGGGGAACATACCGCCCAACTGGAAACCCTATCTCGAAAAATTGCCCAATGACCCCTGGGGCAAGGCTTACCAGTACGTCAACCCGGGCGTCAAAGGCGAGATCGATGTTTTCAGCTTTGGAGCCGACGGTTTAGCAGGTGGCGCTGGCAAAGACGCGGACATCGGTTCTTGGCAGTGACTACCGTCGCGCCCTAAACCTTTTTCATGAGGCACCTGATGTCACCCCGCCAAAGACGCGCGCCGAGCGGTTTCACGCTCATCGAGCTGATCGTGGTGGTGGCACTGATCGCGCTCGGCGCTGCCGTGATAACACTGGCCATCCGAGACCCCGCTTCGACACGCCTTGAGCGCGAGGCCGCCAGGCTGATGGCCTTGCTCGAGGGGGCGCGAGCCCAGTCTCGCGCGAGTGGGGTGATGGTGACGTGGATACCACTTGTAGCCACCGAACCCGGCTCAGAGGAGCATGCCGATTTCCGATTCGTCGGCCTGCCCTCCAAGGAGGCCATGCCGACTCACTGGCTTGGTCCGGATGTGGTGGCTGAGGTGTCTGGCGCCAAAGGCCTGATCTTGGGGCCAGAACCCTTGATCGGGGCCCAGGAAGTCACGCTGCGGCTAGATCGGCAAAAAATCACGCTTCGGACGGACGGGCTGGGGCCCTTTGTAGTGGCGCCTGCCGTTAACTCCGCTGAGTAAGATCATGCCCACGCAAGCCCACTACAAGCACTCGGCCTCAATTTTTCAGCGGTGGGCGCCAAGCCGCTGCAGCCCCGGTTTTACATTGATCGAGGTCTTGGTAGCGCTGGCCATCGTGGCCGTCACCCTGTCGGCAGGCATCAAAGCTGCGGGGGCCTTGACGGACAATGCGGAGCGTTCGGCGCAGATCAATCAAGCGCAGTGGTGCGCCGACAACCAGTTGGCTTCGCTCAGAATGGCCCAGCTTTACCCCCCCGTCGGCGATTCTGACTTCAACTGCGAACAATTGGGCAGCACATACGCCGGCAAAATGATTGTTCGCCCTACACCCAACCCCAATTTTAGACGCGTGGACGCCCAAATTTTCAACTCGCAAGGGCAGTCTGTGTTGTCGTTGTCCACGGTGCTGTCACGCTTTTAGCCATGGGAGTTTTCGCACCACAAGCCTCGCACCACCCACGGGTCAGTGCCCCACACAGCGGCTTCACGCTGGTGGAGGTGTTGGTGGCCCTGATGGTGATGGCGTTGCTGGCGATCATGTCGTGGCAGGGCGTAGACGGCATCGTGCGCTCGCGCGACATCAGCCAGGCCCGACTCGACCAGACCCTGCGGTTGAACACGGTGATGGCCCAGTGGGAAGAAGATCTGGGCTCGATTCAAGAAAGCCCTGCGTCTCCAGCGCTGGATTTCGATGGCATCACCCTGCGTTTAATTCGGCGCACAAATACAGGCCTGCAGTTGGTCACTTGGTCACTGAGGCCAGGCGACACGCCGGAGCAGCATAGGTTGCTGCGCTGGACAAGCCCCTCGCTGACCAATGGCCAAGACTTGCAGGACATGTGGGTGCGAAGCCAACAGTTTTTGGGGAGCGAGCCAGGCCAATTGAGAACGCTCGATGGCGTTTCGCAGTGGCAGATTTATTTTTACCGGGGTAATGGCTGGAGCAATGCACAGTCAAGCGGAGATGCGGTTCAGCCTGGGGTCGACGCCCCAGCACCTTCCTTTCGGCAAGAGGAATTACCCACCGGCGTCAGGCTGGTGCTGGGCTTTTCTCAGGGCAGCGGATTTGGCGGCGCCCTGACGCGCGATGTAGCTCTGGGGCCCATTTGGCGCCCCTGAAGGATGTCAAACGTGTATCAGCCTTACCCACCCACTCGAGGATTCGCACTGCGCAAAAACACCAAGCTACTCGCCCGCCAGCGAGGCGCCGCTATTTTGTTAGCGATGGTGATTGTGGTGCTGGTGACCACGCTGGCGGCTGCCATGGTTTGGCAGCAATGGCGCGCGGTGCAGATCGAAGCGGCGGAACGCTCAAGAGCCCAATCACGTTGGATTTTGGTCGGTGCGATGGATTGGGCTCGACTGATTCTGAGGGAGGATGCGCGAAACGGAGGGGCCGATCACCTCGGAGAGGTCTGGGCAGCCCCCTTGGCAGAGGCCAGGCTGTCGACATTTTTGGCCACTGACAAAAGCAATGACGCTGATGGGCCAGAGGCTTTTCTTTCCGGGAGCATCACAGATGCGCAATCACGCTACAACCTGAGCAATCTGGTCAGCGGTGGCCGAATTGATCCGGCCGAGCTGGCCGTATTGAAACAGCTCTTTGAGAACATTAATGTCTCTTCTGAAGTGGCCAACACCATCAGCAAAACGCTACTCAGCAGCGCTCCACCGCCCGTCAACCGCGGTAATGCGCCAGGTAATGCGAGAGGTAATGCGCCAGAAGGTGCGCCAGAAGGTGCGGCCAGCGCACAAGAACCGATCACTGATCATCCATTGATTCCCCAAATTCCTCCACATTCCGTGTCTCAGTTGGCTTGGTTTGGCCTTGACGCGCAAACTTTGAGGCACATCGAACCTTTCGTGGTGCTGCTCCCTCGGCCCACCCCGGTCAATCTCAATACGGCTCCTCGCGAAGTACTGGCCGCCGTCATTGATGGCATTGACCTCGGCACGGCAGAACGATTGACACAAACACGTCAGCGCACGCCGTTCACAAACTTGGAGGACGCTCAAAAGGTTTTGCCTGAGTCTGCGCAACTCGCGCCGCTGCGTGTCACCACCCAGACCGAGTTTTTTGAGGTTCGAGGGCGGCTAAGGCTGGAAAATCAAACCGTGGAGGAAAGAACCCTGGTTCGCCGTGTCGGCCGCGACGTCACGACCATCTGGCGGGAGCGAATCAACTCGGTAGGCCCCTGATCTGAGAGAAATCAGGGGGTTTATCACGCGAATAAAGCCTTTGCTCCCAAAAATAGGCTGTAAGTTATTGACTCAGATCGGTCCAACTCATCACAGTGCCCCACAGGATGCCTACAAACCATTTCAACCCCCAGCGGTAAGCCAGCCTCGCATGTCTATTCTAGTCATCCAGCTCCCGCCCCGACAGCGGCTGCATGCCCATGGTCAGCGCCCCACGCCCGAACTTGACCCCGGTGCGCGTGAATACACTTATGCTGTCACGTCAGACGGCTTTGACCTGGTTTCGCACGGGCAATGCGCCGCGTCGCTGCTGCCCAAGGCCGATTCTGTCGTGGCCGTTTTGTCTGACGCCGACGTAGGCTGGCACCGCATTACTTTGCCCAAGGCTTCTGGCTCGCGCCTGGCCGCGGCCCTGGTGGGCGTGCTGGAAGAAGCCCTGCTCGATGATGCAGAAAATACGCTTCTCGCCATAGCACCCCAAGCCACCGCAGGGCAACCCACTTGGATCGCGGCGGTGCACCTGACTTGGCTGAGCACCGAGTTGAGCGCTTTGGAGCAAGCCCATGTGTTTGTGCATCGCGTGGTGCCCCCCATCTGGCCCGATGAGGTGGCCTGCGGCCACTTCTGCGAGGTGGAGGACGCGCGAGGCAACACCCACATGACCCTGAGCTGGTCTGATTCCGAGGGCGTGGCCGTCATGAGCCTTTTGGGCAGCCTGCCCAGAAGACGGGTCCCTCGCCCCGGCCCACCTGGCACGCGCTGGACCACCACACCCGGCGCAGCTGAGGCGGCAGAGCTTTGGCTCGGCACACCCATCAACGTGATGTCGACCCCGTTCCGGATGCTGCAAGCCTCGCGCACATTGTGGAACATGCGCCAGTTCAGCCTGACTCGAAAGAATCAAGGCATGCGCGCAGCACGTGACATCTTGCGCCAGTTCATGACGCCCAACTGGCGGCCTGTGAGGGTGGGATTGGTGAGCTTGGTCTTGTTGCAAGTGGTTGGCCTGAATCTGTGGGCATGGCGTCAACAAGCCGAAATCAAGGCACGTGGGGAAATGATGACCCATGTGCTCAAGTCCACATTTCCGCAAGTGCAGGCTGTTCTGGATGCCCCTGTACAGATGCAGCGTGAAGTGCAGGCCCTTCGCGCCGTGGCAGGCAAGCCGGGTGAAGGCGACCTCGAAACTTCGCTGCAGGCAGCAGCATCAGCATGGCCGGCAGACCGCCCTCAAGTCGACAACTTTCTCTATAAAGATGGGCGCTTGAGCTTGGCTGCGGCCGGTTGGAGCGATGATGAGTTGTCGCAGTTTCGTTCGCTGCTGGCGCCTGCGGGTTGGCAGGTGGAATCGAGTGAAGGTCGTGTGGTTCTAGCCCGCGGCACCCCCTCCAACCCAAGGCCAGGATCGAGCCGATGAGTTCTTCTCAACCCTCAACAAGCAGCCTCAACGGCATTCAGGCCGAACTGCGCGAACGTTGGCAGGCACTGGGCGGACAAGAGCGCCGAGCCCTCTTGCTGGCGGCGGCGGTTGCCGGACTTTTCCTCTTCTGGATCTTGGCCCTTCAACCCGCCTGGCGAACCATTAACAAAGCACCCGACACGCTCAACCGCCTGGACACGCAATTGCAAGACATGCGTGGCCTCGCCCAGGAAAGCCAAGAGCTTCGAGGTGTTTCGCCTGTGTCTACCACCCAGGCCATCGCCTCGCTTCAATCGGCTACCGACCGGCTCGGCAACCAAGGCCGCATCTCCATTCAAGCAGACCGCGCCACACTCACCCTCAGCAACGTCAGCCCTGACGCTTTGAAAGACTGGCTCAGCGAGGCTCGCAGTGCTGCGCGGGCTCGGCCCATGGAGGCTCAACTCAATCGTTCCAACGCGGGTTACTCGGGAACGATCCTGCTTGTTTTTGGAGGAGCGCCATGAGGTTTTTGCGACGAGCTCAGCCACGCTGGGCACCCACCGAATCCAGCCTTGAATGGCAAGACTCGACCCTCGCCGAGATCGCGTGGGACAAGTCCCGTGGCGCGGGTCGTCGTTGGGGCATTGCAGGTGCTGTGCTGGGCGCCTTGGTGGGCTTGGTGGCTTTTGCGCCAGCCAGTTGGTTGGTGCAGGGTCTGGCGTCTGCCACAAGTCAGTATGTGATCCTGGCCGACGCCAGGGGAACCGTTTGGGATGGCAACGCGGTGCTCCTCTTGACCGGCGGACCCGGCAGCCGAGACGCCAGCGCACTGCCTGGGCGACTGAAGTGGAACATTGGGCTGCACAAGCTGGGCCTGGAAATACGAGCTTCGCAGGATTGCTGCCTGAACGGGCAGGTGGCCCTGCAAGTCACACCAGGCTGGGGGCGCGTGAAGATCAGCCTGGTACCGCCGGCGGCTGGTTGGGTGGGGCAATGGCCGAGTTCCTGGCTCTCTGGCCTGGGAACACCCTGGAACACCCTTCAGCTGGAGGGCAAAGTACGCCTGAGCTCGCCAGGCTTGAGCTTTGAGTCGGTGCAGGGTCGCTGGCTCGTCACGGGCCAGGCCGACATGGACCTGACAGACATCTCGTCTCGCCTTTCAACCCGTCGCCCTATGGGCAGCTATCACCTCTCTGTGACCGGCGACGGCGGCAGCAACGGTGGGCCTGCGCTCACGCTGACCACACAAACGGGCGCGTTGCAACTCAACGGCACAGGCACGTGGGGTGTCAATGGCCTGAGCTTCCGCGGTGAAGCCACTTCCCGCGAGGAAGACCAGGCTGCCCTGCAGAACCTGCTCAACATCATCGGGCGACGCGATGGCGCGCGCTCAGTCATTTCGATCGGATAAGCATGAAAACGCTCTCACCCTTGACACACAGACCGCCCCGCGCAGCCCATGCACTGCTGGCCAGCCTGCTTTGTGTGAGCTTGGGTGTCCCGCCGGGTGCCTTTGCGCAAACTGATCCCGACCAACGCCCTTCGCAAACCAGCAAGCGGTTTCGCGGCGAGCCCGTGACGCTCAACTTCGTGGATGCCGACATCGAAGGCGTGACGCGCGCCATGGGTGCCATCCTGAAGCAGCAGTTCATCGTCGACCCTCGTGTCAGAGGCAACATCACGGTTTACAGCGATCAACCCCTGACGCCCCGCGAGGCCTACCTGAATTACCTTGCCGCTTTGCGCGGGCTGGGCTTTACCGTGGTCGAGGCGGGCGGGCTGTTCAAGGTGGTGCCAGAGGCCGATGCCAAACTGCAAACTGGCAGTGTCTCGGTGGGTGAAGTCACGCGTCGAGGCGACCAGATCCTGACGCAAATTTTCACGCTCAACTACGAAAACGCCAACAACTTGGTGGCGGTGCTGCGCCCCCTAATCAGCCCCAACAACACCATCAATGTGAACCCGGGCAACAACTCGCTCGTGGTCACCGACTATGCCGACAACCTTCAGCGCATTGCCAAGATCATTGCCACCATGGATGTGGCCACCTCAGGCGATGTCGAGGTCATCAACCTCAAACATGCTGTTGCTTCTGACATTGCCGCCTTGGTACAGAAGATGTCGGAATCTTCAGCCACCCCTGGTGCCAGCCCCGGGGGGCCCTCTGCCGCGGTGATGGTGGACACTCGCAGCAATTCGCTTCTGGTCAAGGTGGCCAACCCGGCCCGGCTGGCCTCCATCCGCAACCTCGTGGCCAAGCTCGATCAGCCCATGCAGGGCAGCGGTGGGATGATGGGCAATATCTGGGTGGTGTATCTGAAAAATGCAGATGCCACCAAACTGGCGTCAGTGCTGCGTGCAGCGTTTTCGGCCACCACACAGGGTGCAGCCGGTGGTGGTACCGGCAGCACCCCCTCGGCAACACCCAGCCCCACCGCCATGACCTCTGCAGGTCAAAACCCGACCACCGCACCTGTCAGCGCTTCGGCAGGCCCTTCAACAGGCGGCTTCATTCAGGCCGACCCCACCACCAACTCCTTGATCATCACGGCGCCCGAGCCTCTGTACCGGCAGCTTCGTGCCGTGATCGACCAACTCGACTCACGCCGTGCTCAGGTCTACATCGAGTCAATGATCGTCAAGGTCGACGCCAAAAAGGCGGCCGAGTTTGGCTTCCAATGGCAGGGTCTTTTGGGCAAAAAGGGTGACAACACTCTTTTGGTGGCCGGCACCAACTTTCCCGGCGCCAACAACATCATCAACCTGTCAACTGCCGCTGGCAGTGGCACACCCGTGGCGCCTGGCAATGGGCTCAATGTGGGCATCGTTCGCAATTTCGGTGGGGTTTACACACTGGCCTCACTGGCCCAGTTCCTTGAATCGAACACCTCAGCCGATATTCTCTCAACACCCAATCTCGTGTCGTTAGACAACGAAGAAGCCAAGATCGTGATCGGCCAAAACGTGCCCTTCATCACCGGCTCCTTCACGAACACGGGTGGCAGTGGAAGCGGCGCCACCAACCCCTTCCAGACCATTGAACGCAAAGACGTGGGGCTGACGCTTCGAGTCAAACCGCAAATCGGCGAAGGTGGCACGGTACGCATGACGATCTACCAGGAGAGCTCTGCCGTCTTGAAAGAGCTCACCTCTGCCGCAGGCCCCACCACCGACAAAAGCTCTATTGAGACCACCGTGGTGGTCGATGATGGCCAAATCATGGTGCTCGGTGGCCTGCTCAAAGATGAATACAGCGGCGGCTCCACCAAGGTGCCGGGATTAGGGGATATCCCCCTGGTCGGCTCGCTCTTCCGTAGTGACAGCCGGGAGCGCACCAAAACCAACCTGATGGTCTTCCTGCGGCCGGTGGTCATTCGCACCCAAGAAGCAGCCAACAGCCTCACCATCGACCGCTACGACATCATCCGGGCCAAACAACAAGATATTCAGCCCAAACCGAGTGCAGTGATTCCCATCAACGAGGCACCCGTGCTGCCCGAGCGGCCAGCCATCAGGCCCGACCCCAGCCCGGCGCCCAGCGACCCAGATCCTCTTATCAACCGCTAACCCGCGAGACTCGCCCCATGGGCATACGTCACCCTCTGCCCTATAGCTTTGCCAAGGCGCACACACTCTTGCTGGAAAACGACGGCGAGCGAATGGTGCTGTGGGCCCCTGACACGGTGCCGCTGAGCACCCTGAGCGAAGTCACTCGCCTCTATGAGGTCGACATATTGGAGTACGAGGCTGCCAGCACACTGGCCGACCGCATCGCCGTCGTATATGCCGGCAGCGAGTCCAGCGCGGCCACGGTGGTCGGCGAAGTGGAAAGCGCGGTCGATCTGTCTCGGATGATGCAAGAATTGCCCGCCATTGAAGACCTGCTGGAGGCCTCCAACGACGCGCCCATCATCCGCATGCTCAATGCGCTGCTGACCCAGGCCGCCAAAGACGGCGCCTCTGACATTCACATTGAGCCCTATGAGCGCAGCAGCTCGGTGCGCTTCAGGGTGGATGGGGCCCTGCGTGAAGTGGTGCAGCCGAACAAGGCGCTGCATGCCGCACTGATTTCTCGTCTGAAGATCATGGCCGAACTCGACATCGCCGAAAAGCGTATGCCTCAAGACGGCCGCATTTCATTGCGCATTGGCGGCCGAGCCGTTGATGTGCGCGTCTCGACCCTGCCCTCTTCGCATGGCGAGCGCGCTGTGCTGCGGCTGCTCGACAAAGGTGAATCGAAGTTCACGCTGGAGGGCCTGGGCATGAGCGGCGACACGCTCGAGAACTTCAAGCACCTAGTTCATCAGCCTCACGGCATCGTCCTGGTGACCGGGCCCACAGGCTCCGGCAAAACCACCACGCTTTACGCCTCGCTGGGCCAGGTGGATGTCAGCACAACCAACGTGCTCACCGTCGAAGACCCGGTCGAATATGAACTGCCTGGCATTGGCCAAACACAGGTTAACCCCAAAATCGACCTGACCTTCGCCAAAGCCCTGCGGGCCATCCTGCGGCAAGACCCGGACGTCATCATGATCGGTGAAATCCGCGATTTCGAAACCGCACAAATCGCCATCCAAGCCTCGCTCACAGGCCACTTGGTGCTGGCCACGCTGCACACCAATGATGCGCCAAGCGCCGTCACCCGCCTGACCGACATGGGCGTCGAGCCCTTCTTGCTGAGCTCCAGCCTGCTGGGCGTGCTCGCGCAGCGATTGGTGCGCAAGCTCTGCCCCCACTGCACGCGCCAAGATGCAGCCTGGGGCCGCTACCATCCGGTAGGGTGCCCTGAATGCGGCAACACCGGCTATAAAGGCCGCACAGGCGTCTATGAGCTCATGGTGGCGAATGACAATGTTCGCTCACTCATCCATGCACGCGCCTCAGAAGCCCAGGTTCGAGAGGCCGCCGGCAAGTCCGGTCTGCGCTCCATGCGCGAAGACGGTGAACGACTGGTCCAGCAAGGCATCACCTCACTGGAAGAAGTTTTGCGCGTCACCCGAGACTGATCGCCGCCGACCACCAAGCCGCCATGCCTGCTTACAAATTTGAAGCCCTGAATGCCGCCGGCAAAACCACCTCCGGGCTGCTAGAGGCCGATAACGCCAAGGCCGCACGCTCGCAGCTGCGCGCCCAGTCGCTGGTGCCGATGTCCGTGACGCCGGTCTCCGCAGCCCAGACCGGCTCATCAGCCAGCTTTAAACGCCGCGTTTTCAGCGCCACCGGCTTGGCCGTCTGGACACGCCAACTGGCAGGCCTGGTTGGCAGTGGCCTGCCCCTGGAACGAGCCCTGACCGCCCTGAGCGACGAGGCTGACGCCCCCACAGAGCGTGAGCTCGTGGCCCACCTGCGCGCAGAGGTCAATGCCGGTGCCGCCTTCGCGCAGGCGTTGTCCACCGCGCCTCGTGAGTTCGATGCGGTCTACTGCGGTGTGGTCGCAGCAGGTGAACAAAGCGGCGCCCTGGGCCGCGTGCTGGAGCGATTAGCCGACGACCTCGAAGAACAACAAGCGCTGCGCAGCAAGCTCATCGCTGCGTCGTTGTATCCAGCCATTGTGTCCTTGATCGCTGTGCTGATCGTGGTGTTCCTGGTCACCTATGTGGTGCCCCAAGTGGCCTCGGTTTTCGCCAGCTCCAAGCGCGCCCTGCCCACCCTCACCGTGGCCATGCTGTCCATCAGCGCCTTTCTGCGCAGCTATGGCTGGCTGGTGCTGTTGGCGCTGGTTGGCGCAAGTGGCGCGCTCTCTTTCATGCTGCGCAACGAAAGCTTCCGCGAGCGCTTTGACGCTGCATGGCTGCAGCTGCCCTTGGTGGGCCGCCTGGCCAGAGGCTACAACGCAGCACGCTTTGCAGGCACCCTGGCCATGCTGGCCGGCGCGGGGGTGCCGATTCTGAAATCGGTGCAAGCCGCCGCCGAAACCCTCTCTAACCGCGCCATGCGTGCCGACGCCATGGCGGCCTTGGTCCAGGTCCGCGAAGGAGCCCCCCTGGCCTCCGCCCTCGCCGGCAAAAAACGCTTCCCTGGCCTGCTCGCCATGTTTGCACGTTTAGGCGAACAAACCGGCAAACTGCCCGCGATGTTGGAGCGCGCAGCCAAACAACTGTCAGGTGAAGTCCAACGCCGAGCCATGCATTTGGCCACCATCCTCGAGCCCCTGCTCATCGTCACCATGGGCGTCATCGTGATGCTGATCGTGCTGGCGGTTTTGCTGCCGATCATTCAGATGAATACTTGGGTCAAATAGGCGGAGCTGGCGGGGCGGAGGGGTCGACTGGATGGCGCGGTTTGTGCTCAGCGCGGCTTTGGCCGCGGAAGTCTTGCAGCATGTGGGGATGATGTGGCGAGCATGTTCACCCGCGCGGCTGCGGGCGAATTGATAGATCACGGCTTTGTCGCTCGTGCACAGGTCGCTGGTGCAGTAGACCCAGGCATAGGCCTGATGAGTCTTGCCGGCGCCGGGGTCGAGCAACTTGATCGGAGGTCGAGTCGCGCGGGGGAATCGCACCCCCACGCGCTCACGGAACCGTACGTGAGACTCTCGCCTCATACGGCTCTTGTTGTCCAAGTCCCTCGTTTCGACAGCTTCCAG
>CANHBY010000004.1 GCA_947458895.1 Burkholderiales bacterium
CATCGAGCGCCCAGTGGTCACGGCTGAAGTGGCCTTGCCCCTCAAGCCGGCCTGCACTTTGCGAACGCGTGCCCCATTCAGCGTTCAAGGCGTGCAGTTGCACTTCGCTGAGTTGGTCGGGCCGGGCATGCAGCTCCAGCATGAGGTGGCGCAGAGGTACACGCTGCTCGTTCCAGAGCCCTGCATCGTCGTTGCTCATGTCCAGCTTCACGACAGCGGGTTGGCTCGCACTGTGCATTTCGGCGGAGGCTTTGGCGCGCAGGGCAGTGCGTGGCGCTGCGGGGTGGAATGATGAAAGGTCGATGCCACTGGCTTCGCCCTGCAGCGACCCCAAGGGCCAAGCGGCCCAGGGTCGCAAGGTTCCGTTGAGAGAAAGATGGGCCTCCGCGGGGTGTTCGACCGGCAGAGGCGATGAGTGTTCCCCAGCCTGCACGGTGTGAAGATTTGCCTGCACAGAGGGCTCAGCCAGCGGGCCCTGGGCTGTGACGGTCGCCACCCAAGGCGCAGACACAAAGTCTTGGGCAGCGCCCTCGCCGAGCTTGGGTTTCACTGAGCGCACATGCAGCAATACTGCGGTTTCCAGGGGCGCCGCGGTTTGGATGCGAATCTTGCCATCGGCCTCCAAATGACCCCATGCCAGGCGTTGCAAGGTGAGGCCGTGCGCGGTCCCTGCATCGGCACCCAGGTGCAGGCTGGCGTGCAGATCGCGCAAGCTGATCGGCTCGGCGGTGGGGGGTGTGGTGAGAGGGGCCTCAGGCGTGATCTCCAGTGCATTGATGAGCAGCTTGGTGATCTTCAGGGCCCCCGGCCACGCGAGGTTCGTGGGCGCTGCAGAGGGGTTGGTCGAGGGCCCTATTTGCAGTGCCACACGATCAGCCTTCAGTGTGTTGATGTGCAACTCCGCCCACATACTGGGCTCTGGCAAAAGCCGCCAATCCAGGCCTGTCCACGACAGCTTGTCGATCTGAGCCGAGGTGCTTCCCTGGTACTGCACACGTTGGGCCGAGAAGTCACCCAGCAGCGCACCGGAAGGTTGGTCGACGGTGAGGCCCGGAACTTGGCTCAGCCACCACCGGGTACCGCTTTGCGTGCGCAGGCTTTGCAGCACACCGGCCAGCGCCATGGCTGTCAGCACCACGAATACGAGCATCGAGGTGACGACCCTGCGGCCCCATCGTCGAGCGACGCTTGGCTGAGCCTTGGCCAGCACTTGAGCTGAGGCTTGAGGGGGCGGGGAAGCCGGGGTGTCAGGTTGTTCGGGTGTAGACATGCTCAGATCGTTTTCAGAAGCTCACGCCCAGACTGAAGTGCAGTCGAAAGCGTTCCACAGCCTGCCCATAGGCCAAATCGATCCGCACCGCCCCAATCGGGCTGCGCCAGCGCAACCCGACGCCATAGCCGAGCTGGGGATCCAGCCGGCCCCACTGGTCGGCGGCATTGCCTGCATCAACAAAAGCGGCGCCCCACAGCGAGGGTATGCGCTCGGAAATGGGTCGTGCGACCTCCGCCGAGCCAGTCAACAACACGCGCGCGCTTCGCACCACGCCGGCCTCTGTAGGCCCCAGTGTGCGATAGCCGTAGCCTCGCACCGAGTCATCGCCACCAGCACGAAACATCAGCGTGTCTGGAATGCCGACTTGCGCGCCTGCCAGCACTTGACCCGCCTCCAGGCGAAGGCTTCCGAACCATGATCGGCCCAGCGGTCGAAAGGCCATCATGCGGCCATAAAGCCGCGTGAAAGGCCCATTGTTGGCGGGCCCACCCCCCAGCGCGTAACCTGCGCCCAATTGCGCATTGAAGCTTTCGCCATCCGTGGGGAGCAGCACATTGTCCAGGTTGCGGCGAAGCCAATGCACATTGCCAGAGAAAGCTTGGTTGGAGGTGTTGGTCGTGACGCTTTGAAATTCACCGAGCAGCTCGGTTCGGGTGCTGGCGCTGATCGCCTCCAGAAAAACCAGTTGCTCGAGTGCTTCAGTATCGATGGCTCTACCCACTCGCAGGCGCGTGGATTGAACCACCGTGCCTGCAGCGGTTTGACGCTCCACATTTCCTGCGAGCAGATTGCGTGAGCCATTGGCCAAAGGGTGAGATATCAGCTCGCCTTGCCACAGCTGCTGCGCTTTCCCCAGCTCGAATTTGTTTTTGGCCATCCACCGCGTTCCCAACGCGCTTCGGTGCAGATGTTCGAGAGACACCCTGGGCCCAACGTTATCGCTGATACCCACACCCACCGTGGCCTGCTGCAGCGGTTGCTCCCGAACTTTCACGATCACAGGCGCAGCATCGGCCGTTTCCACAGCATGATCGATGTCCACCGCGACACTCTCAAACAGGCCGACTTTGCGCAGCCGCTCCTGAAAGTCGAGGATGAGTTTTTCAGAGTAGGGCGTTCCTGTGGTGAAGGGGCTCAGGGCGGTGACGCTTTGTTCGCCATAGCGCGACAACCCTTCCACGCGCACGGGCCCCAGCAAAAAGAGTGGCCCGGTTTTGATCCCCAAGGCCAGCTCGACCCGGTTCTCCTGCGCATGAACCACCGCATTGGTTTGGGCCCATTCAGCGGCGGGGAAGCCCTGGGTCCGTATGTGTGTCAGTGCATTGTTCTTGGCTTGAGCCCAGGCAGCCTGGGTGAAAAAACTGCCCCGAGGGAGTGACCACCTTTGGCGTACATCACCCAGTACTTTGAGTGAGCTCTCCTGTTTGAGGGAGTCAGGTGACGGCGAATCCCCCTGCACATCGATCTCAACCGATGAGATCTCCGCACGCGGCCCAGGCTCGACCTGTACACGCACCCTTGGCGGCTCTTCGGTACCCAGTTCCACCGTAATCTGTGCGTTGAAATAGCCCTCTGTTTCCAGCAGTTCACGCGCCTGAGTGGGCGTGTCCCGTACCAGGCGTCGCAACTCGCCGCGGGTGATGCCTTGTGCTTGAGTGGCGGCTCGAAAGCGCGCCAGGTCCAGATAGCTTTGTAGCAAATCAGCCAGTGGCTTGGGCGCTTGGATGTCGATCTCGTAAGCCCCGGCCCGACGCTCGCGCCGTTGGGGTGGTTCCTGCAGGCTGGGTGAGTTGGCGGTTGGAGCTTGTGCAGGAGGCTCGGCTTGAGCTTTCGTCATCGGCATGCCTGCCCACATCAGGCAACAGGCCCATCCGAGCAGTTGGTGACGCCAAGTGGCAGAGCCTGATCGACTCAGGTGAAGCTCATCGGGGGTGCCTTGCATCGGATGCATCGTTTGGGTATGCCAAGCTGTTAGGTTTTTGCCACAGGCCGCTGACTGCCCCATCAAGAGCGACTCACCAATCCGCCCAGGCAAAGGGTGTGATGGCTTTGACAGCGTCGGGAGGAGGAGTGGGTGTCCTGGCTACCGAATATAGGATAATGTAGGGATTGCCTGCGATTTCAAGCTCAGTGGTCCTCACATGAAAAAGACGCTCTCATCTCTGTTTGCCCTCATTGCTTGGTTGGCCCTCGCTCAAAGCGCCTGGTCTCAAGATATCAAAGCCGATGTGGCGGCTGGCGAAAAAAAGGCTGCTCAGTGCATTGGTTGCCATGGCATCCCTGGCTATCAGGCCAGCTTCCCCGAGGTGCACAAGGTGCCCATGATCTCCGGGCAAGATGCCAACTACATCACCGCGGCGCTCAACGCCTACGCCAAGGGCGAGCGCAAGCACCCCTCAATGCGTGGCATTGCCACCTCGCTCAAGCCCCAAGATATGGCTGATCTGGCGGCGTTTTATCAGCAGCATCCCAAAGACGTGGCTCCCTTGCCTGAAACGCTGGCCAAGGAGCCGCCCGCTGAGATCGCTGGCGTCCTCAAAACTTGTGCCGGTTGCCATGGCGCCAACTTCAGCAAGCCGATTGCAGGCTCTCCGAAGCTGGCCGGGCAATATGCCGATTACCTCTACGTGGCCCTCAAGGCTTATCAAACCAAGGGCAACCCCCGCATTGGTCGCAGCAATCCCCTGATGACCGGCGTGGCCCAACCGCTCACTCATGCTCAGCTCAAAGACTTGGCTGCCTATTTGTCTTCCCTGCCCAGTGAATTGCGCGTGGTGCAGCAGTCCCGTGCACGTTGATCGCTCGATATCGATGAGTCAGCTCAAAAGCCGCTGTTTCAGCGGCTTTTGTGTTTCGGCGAGCCACTCAGGCTGGGTGAGGCCTCTGCTCACGTAGCGGTTGAATGAGACGACACTAAAGCCCATGTTCCCATCCAATCCGCGCGAGGTGCCTGTCCAGTTCGTCGATCTTGATGGCGAGCCTCTGGTTGCAGATTTGCTCAACCCCAAGTCCTTGAAAGAGCTGTTT
Organism: Burkholderiales bacterium; assembly: GCA_947458895.1. Taxonomy (GTDB): domain Bacteria; phylum Pseudomonadota; class Gammaproteobacteria; order Burkholderiales; family Burkholderiaceae_C; genus CANHBY01. The sequence continues at coordinate 4,301 of CANHBY010000004.1, forward strand.
GTGAGTTTGCCTGGCTGGGAGCCTGAGCTGCGAGGGGAGCCGCCGGTACGGGAGCAGCCCCTCGTGCCCAGCGCGGTGCTCGTGGGGCTGGTGATGCGCGACCAACCGACCGTGCTGCTCACGCGGCGTGCGATGCATCTGAGTGACCACCCCGGGCAAATCAGCTTCCCCGGCGGCCGAGTGGGGCCCACCGATCCCGACCCCGTGGCAACCGCCTTGCGCGAGGCCTATGAAGAAGTCGGCCTGTCGCCCGAGAAGGTGCGCTGCCTGGGCTGTTTGCCGAAGTACGTCACAAGCACAGGCTTTGCGATCACGCCTGTCGTGGGTTTGGTTGATCCAGGCTTTATGGCGCGCGCTGACCCTGCCGAGGTGGCTGAAATCTTCGAGGTCCCCTTGTCGTTTTTGATGACGCCAGCACAGCATCGGCGTCATGAGGTGGAGGCGCAGGGTCGGCGGCGCATGTTCTGGTCGATGCATTGGTCGCGTGGCTCGGCCGATGAGGCTGAGGCCTATTTCATCTGGGGCGCGACGGCTGCCATGTTGCGCAACCTCTACCGTTTTTTGGTCACGGCGGCTCGTTGACGCGGGCTCTGCTTATGATCTGTTACTTATTTGCCCGGCACGATGGGGTTTGGTGCCGTGAGGCCGGTTCCCTGCTGGGGGTGCAAAATGGGGTGGCATCCATAGTCTGGTCGACCTGAGGGTCCTGTTCAACCGCCGTTTTCTGAGTCATCCGAGCATATGAGCTTCTTTGCCGTGCTGGTTTCCCTCTTGATCGAACAGATCAAGCCTTTGCCGCGAACGAATCTGGTTCACGATGCTTTGTCGAATTGGCTCGACTGGGCGGGCAGAAATTTCAATGCAGGCCGAGATCATCACGCATGGGTGGTTTGGTTGATCACCGTGTTGGCGCCAACCCTTGTGGTGGCCCTGGTGTCTATGGCGCTGGCGCAGCTCAGTTTCCTGCTGGCGCTCGGCTGGGATATTTTGGTGCTCTACCTGACACTGGGCTTTCGCCAGTTCAGTCATTTTTTCACTGACATTCGAGACGCTTTGGAACGAGGTGATGAATTCAGCGCACGCCAACTTCTCTCGCAGTGGCGTCACATTGACGCCAGCGAATTACCTCGCGGCGAACTGCTTCGCCATGTGATCGAGTATTCGCTGCTGGCCGCGCATCGACACGTGTTTGGGGTGTTCTTCTGGTTCATTGTGCTGTCCAGCCTGGGGCTGGGGCCGGCCGGCGCCGTGCTGTATCGGCTGGCCGAGTTTGCCAGTCGTTATTGGGCCCGGAAATCTCGTTTGATGGGGGCGCCCCAGCACGACCGACTGATGGATCTGTCTCAACAGCTGTTTGGCTGGGTTGACTACCTCCCCGCGCGACTCACAGCCTTTGGCTTTGCTGTGGTGGGTAATTTCGAAGAGGCGATCAATGGCTGGCGTCGTGATGCCACGCTGTGGCGGCAATCCAGTGAAGGCATTTTGTTGGCCTCGGCATCCGGCGCCTTGGGTGTCAGGCTCGGGGGAGGCGCCTCAGGTGCCGCCTTCAGCGAGTTGGGTGGCGGTGATCTTTCGGGCGTGTTGGAGGCCGACGGCCATACCTCTGGTGCCACGCCGGTGTTGGGCCACTTGCGCAGCGTCGTCGGCTTGGTCTGGCGCTCTGTGATTTTGTGGATGCTGTTGCTGGCCTTGCTGTCGGTGGCCAATTTGCTGGGCTAGGGCCTTTGCAAACTCACCACTTCGTACTCGACAGCTCACGCCATAACTCGCCATAAATGCGGTATCGCGAGGCGCTGACATCGCCGCGGTCTACGGCTGCGCGCACACCGCACGCGGGTTCGTGCTGGTGTGTGCAGTTATAAAATTTGCAGTCGGCCGTATGCGCAGCGAGGTCTGGCATCAGGCCCGCCAACTGATTGGCCTGAACTTGGCGCAGGCCAAATTCTTGGAAACCCGGCGAATCAAGCAACGCGGTTTGGCGTTGCTCATCGAGCCAGTGCAACTGGGTGTGTGTGGTGGTGTGGCGACCCGACTGCAGGGCCTTGGAGATTTCGCCCACCGGGGCATTCGCACTGGGCGCCATCAGATTGATGAGCGTGCTTTTCCCGGCGCCGCTGGGGCCCAAAACCAGCGTGGCTTTGCCAGCCAATCGCGCCTGAAGCATTTCTACAGCGGCCTGGCGGTCGGCTTTCAGAGCCACCTGAATCACGTGGTACCCCATGGCAATGTAGGGTGCCAGGCGAGCTCGGGCGGCCTCGATTTCAGGCAGATCGGTTTTGTTCAGGACGATGTAGGCTGTGATGTGAGCTTGCTCTGCTGCGATCAAGGCTCGTGTCAACTGAGATTCGCTGAACGTCGGCACGCTGGCCACCATCACCAGAATTTGGTCGAGGTTGGAGGCAAAGGCCTTGGTCTTCCAGTCGTCTTGGCGAAACAGCAGGTTACGACGTGTCTCCACATGCTCGATCACACCTTCGGTGGCGGCACTGTTGGTGGGCATCCAGCGAACCCGGTCCCCCACCACGCAATCGCTCTTTTTGCCTCGGGGGTGGCAGATCAGGCGGCGCCCCTCGGGCGTTTCCACCAGGTAGTGGCGGCCGAAGCCGGCAACCACCAAACCTTCGTCGAGGGCATTAAATTGGCTCACAGGGGGACTCAGCGTAGTAAGGCATTGACTTTGGCCGCACAGATGAAATCATTCATGGAAATGCCGCCGATGGAGTGGGTGTCGAACCTTGCCACGCATCGGTTGTAGGTGACTGTGAGTGTGGGGTGATGATCTTCTTGATGACAGATCCAGGCCACAGCGTTCACGAAGGCCAGGGTCTCGTGGTAATTGATGAAATCGAAGGCGCGCTCTAGCGAGTTGTGCTGCATTTGCCAGCCAGCCACATCGGGAGACTCTGCCAGCCGGCGTAGCACTTCTTGTACGTCCATCGGCGGCACCCCCTGCAGGGCAGTGCAATGCCGGTCCGTTAAAGACTTGTCGGTCATTCGATTTTCCTCCTCAAGAGACGCCAAGGCCAGCAGGTCAGCAACAGCACCCTTGGCTATCTTAGTGGACTCGCCAACTCTGCGGGCTCGCCCCACCCGAATCGACACACCAACGGGTTACCATCTTAGGCTTTGGTCGGGCTGCCGTTTGGGGCGCGATCATGAATCAATCACGAAAATCCAGGAGCAAATGATGGCCCCCCAGCCCGTTGAGTTTGTTGGTGCCGCGCTGTTCGCCATTGCGGTTGCGCACACCTTTCTCACCAAGCATTTCGAACGACTTGCCCACCTTCAGCCAGCCCACGCGGGCATTTGGCATCTGTTGGGTGAGGTGGAGGTTGTGTTCGGCTTTTGGGCCATGGTTTTTTTGGTGTTTTTTGCAGCCCACTCGGGTACCGCATCAGCGGTGTCTTATGTGGACAGTCTCAACTTCACCGAGCCGATGTTTGTTTTTGTGGTGATGGTGATTGCGGCCAGCAAACCAATTCTTGAGATGGCCAGCAACCTCACCATGGCGCTGGCCAGGTTGCTGCCCCTGCCCAAGGCCCTGGCGTTTTTCTTCGTGGCCTTGTTAGTGACGCCGCTGCTGGGGTCGTTTATCACTGAGCCTGCGGCCATGACCTTGGCCGCCCTCATGCTGCGCGAGCATATTTTCTCGAAGCCTTTGTCGACCAAGTTGAAGTACGTCACTCTGGGTGTGTTGTTCGTGAATGTGTCGATTGGCGGCACCATGACCTCCTATGCAGCACCTCCGGTTTTGATGGTGGCAGCCAAGTGGAACTGGGATTCGGCTTTCATGTTCGCCACCTTTGGCTGGAAGGCCGCTGTGGCTGTGTTCACCAACGCGGCGCTTGCCGCGTGGGTTTTCCGAAAAGAGTTGTGCCAGCTCCCCGCGCCGCAAGCCAGCCTCAAGACCAATGCGCCCGTGGCTCTGATCTTGGTGCACCTCGCATTTTTGGTGGGAGTGGTGGTATTTGCCCATCATGCTGCGATTTTTATGGGGCTCTTTTTGTTCTTTTTGGGCGTTGCCCACGCCTACCAAAAGTATCAAGACCGTTTGATCCTGCGCGAGGGGTTGCTGGTTGCCTTTTTCCTCGCAGGCTTGGTCACCTTGGGTGGGCAGCAGGCCTGGTGGCACGAGGCGGTGCTCAAAGGCATGGATCCCACGGTGCTTTACGTTGGAGCCACCGCGCTGACGGCCATCACCGATAACGCGGCCCTGACCTACCTGGGCTCTTTGGTGCCGGGCGTGACTGATGAGTTCAAGTACGCCTTGGTGGCAGGCGCAGTGACCGGCGGTGGGCTGACGGTGATTGCCAACGCGCCTAATCCCGCCGGCTTCTCGATTTTGCGAGGCAGCTTTGACGAGGGCAGCATCAGCCCCCTGGGCTTGTTTTTGGCCGCTTTGTTGCCCACGGTGGTTGCGATTCTTGCGTTCCAGCTTCTTTGAGGGGCTAGGGCCCCTGGCGGAAGGTGTAAGCTGAGGAGCTTTTGTGATTTTGGCGCCAAGCAAATCGCAAAGGCTCCGAATACTCAGTGACTGAAACCCTCCACCCTTTTGCATGATCGCCCAACGCACCCTCCAGAGCCTCACACGCGCCGTCGGCGTGGGGGTGCACGGCGGGCAGCGGGTTGAGTTGACCCTGCGGCCAGCGCCCGTCAATACAGGCATTGTGTTCCGTCGCATTGATCTGCCCCAGCCGGTTGAGATCCCCGTGAAAACCCATTCGGTGTGCGATACCCGAATGGCCACCAGTTTGTCACCCCATGGGGACCCTGGCGCTCCCAAGGTCAATACCGTCGAGCACTTGCTCTCGGCTTGTGCAGGTCTGGGAATCGACAATCTCATGGTCGACATCACAGCCGAAGAGGTACCAATTCTCGACGGCTCTGCGGCCTCCTTCGTCTATTTACTTCAAAGCGCTGGCATTGTTTTGCAAGATGCCCCGAAGCAATTCATGCGCATGAAAAAGACCATCGAGGTGCGCGAGGGTGAGGGACGCAGCTTCAAGTGGGCGCGCTTGGAACCCTATGCGGGTTATACGCTGAGGTTCGAAATCGACTTTGATCATCCGGCCGTGAATCAGACGGGCCAGCAGGTTTGCTTTGACATGGCGGCGGGGCAATACAAACGCGAAATTGCCCGTGCACGCACCTTTGGCTTCACCAAAGACGTTGAGATGATGCGCGCGCGTGGCCTGGGCCTGGGGGGCAGCATGGACAACGCCATCGTGGTCGATGATTACAAGGTGCTCAATGCGGGCGGTTTGCGTTACGACGATGAATTTGTGAAACACAAAATCCTGGATGCCATCGGCGACCTCTATGTCGTGGGCCATCCGATCATCGGCGCCTACAGTGCTTTCAAATCGGGGCACGCGCTCAACAACAAGTTGCTGCGCGCCGTGCTGGCGGACCCTGACTCGTTCGAGATGGTCAGCTTCCAGGACGAACGCGAGGCCCCGCCTGGGCTGGGTGCTCTCGCGCCGGCTTGGTAGGGGGCGGGTATGGTATTGGTGCGTATCCTGCTTATCATGGCCTTTGGTTCTGGCTTGGTGTGCTACGCCCTCTTTATGTTGACCGGCCAGCTTCGTTGGAAGCAGCGCGCTTATCGCATGGTGTTGGGCACTTTGGCGCTGGTGGTGCTTTTTGGCTTGTTGCTCTGGGCTTCAATCTTGGCCGGCAGTTGAGTGCTGACTTCCGCTGGCAACACCTGAGGAACGCTAAGGGGCAACTTGGCCTGGAGCGGCTGCCAGGCTCGGTAAATCTGCATGGAAAGGCTCGTCAAATGAGGGCGTTGCGGCTGAGGCTACCGTGCAAAAAAGCGCCCCCGAGAGGGCTGAAAAGATTTTTCTGTGGACCATTTGTACGACTGCTTGTACGACTTCGCTCGCAAGGTGATTAAGGCCTTTGGGTGTGAAGCGAAGGGGGCATCACTCATCTCAAGGCACCAGGGTTGCTCACTATGCAAATCTCTTCGCATTGCAGCAATCCCCTGGCTGGGTGGGTCTTGGCTTTTGGTTTCTGGAAAGCTCGGCTCAGGGGTTGCTGACGCCGGCAGCCACGTGGCCAGCAGGCACATGGGCCGAGGCGTTTTCGATGTGCCCCGTTTGGTCATCAAAGAAGAAATCAGGTTCGAATTCGCGCAAAAATTCCCCCTTCGGCAAGCCGCCTAGGAACATGGCTTCGTCCACATCAATGTTCCAGCCCATCAGGGTTCGAATGGCGCGTTCATGGGCTGGTGCGCTGCGTGCCGTGACCAGGGCCGTGCGAACGCGCATACCCTCGGGGGCTTCGCGTTGGAGGCGCTGCAAGGCCTCCAGCAGGGGCTTGAAGGGGCCGGCCGCCAGTGGAATATCAGCCTGCTCGCTTTCGTGGGCCTGAAAGGCATCCAGCCCGCCGTTTTGGTACACCCGCTCGGCCTCGTCAGAAAACAAAACGGCATCACCGTCGAAGGCGATGCGCACTTCATTCGGGTGTGCGTCTGAGGCGCGTGCTGAATGGGGGTAGACCCGTGCAGCGGGCACGCCTGCAGCCAGTGCCGATCGCACGTCGGCCTCATTGGCCGACAAGAAAAGGTTGGCGTTGAGCGGCTGCAGGTAGCGCCACGGTGAGCGCCCCCGCGTGAACACCCCTCGCTTGATCGGCAATTGGTAATGTTGCGCCGAGCGAAAGACACGCATGCCAGAGACCGGATCATTGCGAGACAAAATCACCACCTCGACCAGTGGGGTGGTGGCATTGAAGGCCAACAGTTTGGTCACCAGCGAAAACGCGACCCCCGGCTTGGCGGAGTCATCGACCCTCGCCAGTTGCATTTGCATGTAGGCGCGGTCGTCTGAGGTTTCGAAGAGGCGGTTTTCCTCTTCAAAGTCAAAGAGGGCGCGGGATGAAATGGCCACCACCAGTTGGCCAGCAAGAGTGATCGTCATCCCTGGATCTTACGGCCAAGAGATCAGGGGCCAGCGCAGCATCATCAACGGGGAATCAGCCTGCACGGCTTTCATGGTTCTTACTGCACAAAGCCCATCATGGTTTTGCGCGAGTGTGCATCTGGGAGGTCGTCGCACAGAAGGTGATCTCGTTGTGCCAGTTTGGCGTTGCCAAAGGCCGTCATCCAGGCCCGGCGCATTTCGCGCGGGGCCATGTCGCTCATGCGCTCCAGCACCTCGCTGCGGGGCTCAAGCTCGAAGCGGTTGCCCCAGTCGTGGTTGGTGCGGATCGAGGTGTAGAGCTTGGTGGCAATCTGGCGGGCGGCCTCCCTGTCTGGCGGCTTCACCTCATACACATTCATGCGGTTCAGAATGGGCTCAGGAATGCTGCGTGCATCGTTCGCCGTGGCCACCCAAATGACTTGGCTGGCGTCGATGGAGACCTCAGCATACTCATCCGTGAAGCTGGATGCGGTGTCGTGCTCCAGCAGGCTGTAGAGCGCGCCCAAGGGGTCATAGGCATGCTCACCCCCGGCCTTGTCGATTTCGTCCACGACCATCACCGGGTTGGCATATTGACCCTCCACGAGTGTGTCGAAGACCTTGCCGGGGCGCGCACCTTTCCATTGGCTGGAAGCGCCCGAGAGCACCCAGCCTGCCGTCATGGAACTCATCGACATGAAACCCATGCCGGTCCCGAGCAGCACCGACAGGGCCCGTGCGAAATGTGTCTTGCCGATACCCGGTGGGCCCAGAAGCAGCAGGGGCGTGATTTCAAGTGCATCACGGCTGTCTTCGCACAGGGCCAGTTGGCGCCGAATGTCGTCGAGCACCTCGGAAAAATTAGGCAGGTCGTCGTAGAGATAATCCATCACCGGGAGCCCGGAGGGCTTGACCTGGAACCTCTCTGGGCCTTTCTCGAGCATGCGCGCGTAGGTTGATCGAAGCCCCTCATGCTCTTTGGCGGGCAGCTTATTCAGCTTGCGATCAACCTCATCCAAACGGTAAACAGGCCGCATTCGTGCGATCGGAATGCTGTGAGGGCATGGGGTCAAGGTGACCAGTTCATTGGAAATGCTCATGAGAACCTCCAGAAGCGACACCCGCTCGAATCCATTTCATCAGGGTTTGATGTGGGTGAATTGCAGAAAAAGACCACGCTTTGTGCCTCTTTCCCTTGATTCAATGATGCGCTTGTCCCCTGGTTGTGCTGTGAATTTTTTCACGAACTGAGGGCTTTTGTGAGTGGCCGTAGCGCTCAGGGGCCCGATTCAGGGGGGGCGGTCGAGCCAGGCCGGGCCGATTTGATGGTCGGGGAGGCGTTTTTAGCCTCGCCGCCAACGCCTTACTCATGGTGTGTCCAAAGGCGAAGAACACGCACAATTTTTTGTTCAGGAAAAACTTCGTACACCAGTCGATGCTGAATATTGATACGCCGCGAATACGCGCCGTTTAAATCACCGACCAATTTCTCAAGGGGTGGGGAGCGTTTAAATGGATCAAGGGCAATCAGGTCAAGCAATTCTTGCGCTCGAGCCTTGAGCCCGCCAGCGGCTAGTTTTTTGGCGTCTTTGAGGGCTTGATTTGCATAGAGTAGCTTCCAAGTCACCAGTCGAGCTCCGTTGAGCTGCTGGTGAGAGGTTCGGCCATGCCAGACTTAATGGACTCAGTCATGCCAGGGATGGACAAAAGGTGCAATGTTTCCTGAATTGCGCTCCAGTCTTCGGAGGAGATGAGTACAGCATCGGCGCGTTTGCCGGTGATCAGGATGGGCTCGTGGCTTTGAGCGGTCTCGTCAATGAGGCGATAGAGGTTGGCGCGTGCCTCGGTGGCAGACAGTGTGTGCATGGCATGGCTCCAAAAGCTGATAAAGCGTACGTCAAGACGTACTTGCAGTCAAGATGCAGCCTTGTCCAACGTGATGTGAGCCTGAGCGGGGCCCCTATTTCCAGCCAAGAATAAGTCTGAAGCGAAGATTCTGTGTCGAATTGACGGGGGTTTGATCATGGGGTTTATATTTAAGACTTGACCCCCGGCGGCTAAGCGAACAGTACGGAGACTTGACTCCCCGTGCAATGCGAATCAAAGGTTCTTGTGGATGGCTGGTGGCGCTGGGCGTCTCCCAAGAAGCCACCTATAACCAACTTGCCAAAATAAACCAGCTAGGTTACCTTGCGGCCATGGAGAAAATAACGGCGCATTGCAAGCTGGCCGTCGTGAAAGCCTTCATTGACGCAGGCAAGGTGCGTGCGACACGTTCAGCCAGGCTTGGAGCCACCGCATTGGGGTTTGATCTCTCCGACATGCTGGCGGTGGTGATGGCACTCACGCCAGCAGACTTTTATAAAAGTATGACCACCCATGCGGATTACACGATTTGGCAGGATGTGTACCGCCCCAGCACGCCGGCTGGCGACGTGTCCCTGAAGTTGACGGTCATTGATGACGTGCTGATCGTGTCTTTCAAGGAGCTATAACCATGAAATGTCCTGTTTGCGGCGCGGCGG
>CANHBY010000005.1 GCA_947458895.1 Burkholderiales bacterium
CGTGAAGGCGATGGCCGTCGAGCCTCAATGGACGCGCAAATGGGACAACCAGCTGGCCGCCTATGTGTCGTCAGGTTTCAAGACCGCCACCGTGAGCAGCTTGGCCAACGGCGGCGTGGCCCTGATTTCGAAGCTGGTGACGGTAGCCACCATGTACTTTGGCGCCAAACTGGTGATCAGCAATGAGCTCACGGTGGGGCAGCTGATCGCATTCAACATGTTGGCCGCTCAAGTGGCACAGCCTGTGATGCGGCTGGCGCAACTCTGGACAGAGTTTCAGCAAACCGGCATTTCGGTGCAAAGGCTGGGAGACATTTTGAACACCCGCACCGAGGTCACAGGCCAAAAAAGCGCGCTGCCGCCATTGGCTGGGCGCATCACACTGACCGATGTGGCGTTTCGCTACCGCCCCGATGGCCCCGAGGTGCTCAAGAGCGTTTCGCTGGACATTTCGCCCGGCGAGGTGATTGGCATTGTGGGCCGATCAGGGTCGGGCAAGAGCACCTTGACCAAGCTGGTGCAACGGCTTTATGTGCCTGAGCGTGGCCGGGTTTCGGTTGATGGCATGGATTTGGCGCTGGCTGACGCCTCATCGCTGCGGCGCCAGATTGGCGTGGTGTTGCAAGAAAACGTGCTGTTTGCCCGAAGCATTCGCGACAACATCGCCCTGGCCGACCCCGGTGCTCCGCTCGAGGCGGTGATTCAAGCGGCCCAACTGGCCGGCGCCCATGAGTTCATTTTGGAATTGCCTGATGGCTACGACACCGCCGTGGGCGAGCATGGCTCGACGCTCTCAGGGGGGCAACGCCAGCGCATTGCCATTGCACGCGCCCTGATGACCAACCCGCGTGTGCTGATTTTTGATGAAGCCACCAGCGCCCTGGACTACGAGAGCGAGCGGATCATTCAAGACAACATGAAGGCCATCTGCAAAGGCCGCACCGTGATCATCATTGCGCACCGCTTGTCTGCCGTGCGCGATGCCCATCGCATCATCGTGATGGACCGTGGGCAGATCGTGGAGGCCGGCACCCATGCTGAGTTGCTGCGCGCCAAGCCCCATGGCGAAACAGGGCACTACGCCCGGCTCCACAGCCTGCAGCAAGGATGAGGCCATGAGCACAAGCCTGCGATTACTGGCCTTGGGCGACCTGTTAAAGCGCTACGGCGGCGCATTTCAACATGCCTGGCAACGGCGGATGCACATGGAGCCCACTCAGCGCCTACCTCATGAAGCGCAATTCTTGCCCGCGGCGCTTTCCTTGCAGGAAACCCCTGTGTCTCCTGCGCCGCGTGTGGCCATGTGGATGCTGATCAGCTTCGCGCTGCTGGCAGTGCTCTGGGCCACCCTGGGGCACATTGATGTGGTGGCCACAGCGCAAGGCAAGGTGGTGCCCAATGACCGCACGAAAACCATCCAGCCCTTCGAGACCGCCACCGTCAAGGCCATTCACGTCACAGACGGCCAGCAGGTCAAGGCCGGCGAGGTGTTGATTGAGCTCGACGCCACCACCGCGCAAGCCGACCAAGACCGGTTGCGAAATGACTTGGGCGTGGCGCGGCTGCAAGTGGCGCGCGCTCAAGCCATGCTGGCTGCGCTGGACACCGGCCGCATTCCCAAGCTGACGCAACCGGCGGGGGTCGATGAGGCCAAATTCGCTGAAGCGCAGCGGCTCTTGGCCGGCCAGATGGCCGAATACAGTGCCAAACAAAGCCGGATCGAGGCCGAAACAGCCAAGCGCGAGGCTGAATTGCGCTCAACCCAGGCTTTGGTGCGCAAGCTGGAACAAACCCTGCCCATTGCCAACCAACGCGCGCAAGACTTCCGAAACCTGGTCGATCAAAATTTCGTCTCCAAGCATGGCTACCTGGAGCGCGAACAGTCTCGCATTGAGCAAGAGGCCGATCTGGCCAACCTGCGCAGCCGGCTCGGCGAGATCGAGGCAGCGCTGCGCGAAGCCCGTGGCCAGCGCGCCGAGCTGATGGCCGAGACCCGCCGTGTCAGCCTAGACAGCCTGACCGATGGCCAGCAAAAAGTGGCTGCGCTGGAACAAGAGCTGCTCAAAGCCGACTCACGCGGCAAACTGATGCACCTGAGCTCGCCGGTAGACGGCACCGTGCAGCAGCTCGTGGTTCACACCGTCGGTGGAGTGGTCACGCCCGCCCAACCCTTGATGGTGATCGTGCCGCGCGACAACGCCCTCGAGGTGGAGGCCTTCCTGGAGAACAAAGACATCGGCTTCGTCAAGCCGAATCAAGCGGCCGAAGTCAAAATCGAGACCTTCCAATACACCAAGTACGGCACCCTCCACGCCAAGGTCACCTCGGTCTCACACGACGCCATCAGTGATGAGAAGCGTGGCCTGATTTACTCCACCCGGGTCAAGATGGAAAAGTCCAGCATCAACGTGGATGGCACCCCGGTGTCATTGAGCCCAGGCATGGCCGTGTCGGTGGAAATCAAAACCGGCAAGCGCCGCGTGATCGAATACTTCTTGTCGCCGCTGATGCAGCATGCGAGCGAGAGTTTGCGAGAGCGGTGAAACCCGGTGGGTTGGGCCGGTGCAGCCTCCGATAATCTCGGTTACTGCACCCCTCAACCAAGACGCCTCGCCCCCGCATGAAAACTGCTCCCATCCAGGCTGCCACCTTGTCGTTCAACGAGCAGGGCGTGCCGTGGTCTGAGGCGTTTGGCGATGTGTATCACCCTCAGGCGGGGGCCTTTGCGCAAGCACAGCATGTCTTTCTCGCAGGCAATGGCTTGCCAGACCGCTGGAGCGAGGGCGCACATCAACGCTTCGTGATTTTGGAAACAGGCTTTGGCCTGGGCAATAACTTTCTCGCCACCTGGCAGGCCTGGCGACAATGTCTAGTGTCGTGTCCTGCGCTCGATTTCATTTCCATAGAGCGCAACCCCTTCACTCGGGCTGACCTGCAAAGGGCACATGCGCACAGCCCCTGCCCCGAGTTGGCGAGCGCCTTGCTTGAGCAATGGCCTCCCCTCACACACAACCTGCACAGCCTGCGCTTTGACAATGCCCAGGTGCGCCTGCTGCTGGCCTTCGGCGATGCACTGGCATGGCTACCCGAGCTGGTGGCCTCAGTCGATACCTTTTATCTGGACGGCTTTGCCCCCGCACGCAACCCTGAACTGTGGCAAGAAAGAGTCTTCAAAACACTGGCGCGATTGGCAAAGCCGGGTGCCACCGTGGCCACGTGGTCTGCAGCCCGAACGGTGCGAGACGGCCTGAGCAGCGCAGGCTTCGAGGTGCGCAAAACCCCAGGCACTGGGGGCAAGCGCGACATCACCTTGGCGCGCTTCGCACCGCGCTTCACCCCTCGCCCCCCCTCACGGTGCGCCACGGCCGTCACGGGCGGTGATCAACGTGCCCTGATCATCGGTGCCGGCCTGGCGGGTTGTGCCACGGCCTGGGGGCTGGCCCAGGTAGGCTGGCACAGCAAGGTGCTGGACTCGGCTGCTCAGCCAGCCAGCGGCGCCTCAGGCAATCCTGCAGGGCTATTTCATGGCATCGTGAACGGCCAAGATGGTGCCCACTCGCGCCTGTATCGGGCGGCAGCGCTTTCAGCCCACAACGCCATTCGCCAGGCCATCGATCACCATGGAGTGCATGGCCATGCCCAGGGCTTGCTGCGCTTGGAGACGCGGCGCAGCGAGGCCGAAATGCAGGCCCTGCTCCACACCCTGGGCTTGCCCTCAGACTATGTTCAGGCGCTCAGCCCGCAGGCTGCCACCGCCGCCAGTGGCCTGCCCTTGTCGTGCCCTGCTTGGCTCTTTCCGGGGGGTGGCTGGGTTGACCCCTCAGGGCTCTGTCAGGCGTACTTGGCTCAAGCAGGCGAGCGGGTTCAATTTCAGGGTCAGTCCCCTGTGGCCTCCATCAGCCATGAGGCAGGCCTATGGACGGCATGGGATGCCCAGGGTGGCGTGCTCGGCAGCGCGCCCGCCTTGGTGTTGGCCAATGCTGGCGATGCCCAGCGGCTGCTGGGCTGGCACGCAGCGGGCCTCAAGCCGGTTCGAGGTCAGCTCAGTTGGTGTGAGGATGATGCACTGGCAGCTCTCGGCTTGGGCTGGCCCACAGAGGGTCATGTCTTGCCTGTGGCTGGCACAGGCTACTGCCTGCGGCTGCCCAACGGTCAAGGCCTTTTCGGGGCCACCAGCCAAGAAGGCGACATGGAGCCCCCGGTGCGCGAAGCCGACCACGCACTCAATGTGATGCAACTGGCTCGCTTGCTAGGGCAGCCAATGCAAGACATTGAAGCGACGGACCGAGCCCGCCAGGCCGCTTTGCAAGGGCGAGTGGGCTGGCGGTGGGCCACGGCCGACAAACTCCCGCTGTGGGGGGGCGTCCCCGCACCGGGCGCGGGCCAGCACGAGAGGGTCAGGCAGGTCGAGCGTGTGCCGGGCCTATTCGTTTGTACAGGGCTGGGGTCGCGGGGCATCACCTGGTCAGCCCTCGCGGGGGAGGTGGTAGCCGCTTTGATCAGCGGGGCACCCTGCCCTTTAGAGTCCAGCCTGCTGGATGCCGTGGACCCTGCACGATTTTGAAAGCCCGACGGGCTTTGATGAGCCCGTTGTCGGGCTGTGGTGTGATCGCTGTCAAGCTGTGGCCGATACCTCCTCAGGCCGAGGGTGTGCCACCTTCATGCGCCACCACGGGCAGTTCGGCAGCCTCTTGCGAGTCACCTGGCGCATCGCTATGCTGTTTGCGCTCAACCTTGTCTTTGAGCTTTTCTTCCTTCTTTTTCTTCTTGGCGATTTCGCGCTGACGCTTTTCGAACGAATAGTTTGGTTTGGCCATGGGCGCTTCCCCGGAATGAACGTGGACGACAGGTTACCCTAGAAACAGCAGTGGGACGCGCCCGATTGAGCAGCGCTGCGGTGCGCTGGTGGCCGTTCCCCGGCTTGCGGGCAGGAGCCCACCGCGTTGTCGCGCCTTGCCAGCCCACCGCAGTGCTGCCCACTCGGGTGCGTCAAACTGCAGGTTCTAGGGTAATGCCTGTTCAGCAGAAAAGTGAACCCGTTTTGACAACAAACGCCAACTCTGCACGTTCAAAACATCATGGTCTGCACGCCCAGAGGCGTACCCAGCAGGCACACGCTGGCCTTGTTGCGGGCAAAAATACCCACCGTGACCACGCCAGGCCACTGGTTGACCTCACGCTCCATGCTGAGGGGGTCGGTGATTTTCAAGCCGATCACATCCAGGATGCTGCAACCGTTGTCGGTCACCACGCCTGCACGCAGCTTGGCCTGCCCGCCCAGAGCCTCGAACTGGCGCGCCACTTGGGCTGCAGCCATGGGAATCACCTCCACGGGCAATGGAAAGCGGCCCAGGGTGTCCACCCTTTTGGAGACATCTGCAATGCAGATGAACTTCTGTGCAATATCGGCCACGATTTTTTCACGGGTCAAAGCGGCGCCACCGCCTTTGATCATGTAGCCCTGCGCGTCGATTTCATCGGCACCGTCGATATAGACCGGGATTTGTGCAACGCTGTTGCTGTCCAGCACCTCGATGCCATGGGCTCGCAAACGTGCACTGCTTTGTTCACTGCTGGACACCGCCCCAATGATTTGTTGTTTCATGCCGGCCAGGGCATCGATAAAGAAGTTCACGGTCGAGCCAGTGCCCACCCCCACAATCGTGTGGGGAACGACATAGGCGAGAGCAGCTTGCCCCACTTTGGCTTTGAGTTCGTCTTGAGTCATGGCGCGGAGTGCTATGGTTGAATGTTGAAAGAGGCGCATCGCGCCAAAACACTGAATTATCCAAGACCTCGTCGCTCCAGCAATCACATGGCTCTCATCCCCTACGCACTCACGCGCCCCTTCCTGTTCGGCCTCGACCCCGAACACGCTCACGAGCTGACCCTGGGCGCTTTGGCCCGCATTCAACACACGCCCTTAATTTGCGCGGTCTCACACCGCCGCGTTGAAGACCCTGTCACCGTGGCGGGCCTGCGCTTTCCCAATCGGGTGGGCCTGGCCGCGGGGCTCGACAAAAACGGCCGCTGCATCGATGGCCTGGCAGCAATGGGCTTTGGCTTCATTGAGGTCGGCACAGTCACGCCAAAGGCGCAGCCTGGCAACCCCAAGCCCCGAATGTTCCGCCTGCCTGAAGCCCAAGCCCTGATCAACCGCTTGGGCTTCAACAACGAGGGCCTGGACGCCTTTGTTGCCAACGTCAAGCAGGCGCGGTTCCGCCGCAAGGGCGGCATTCTGGGCTTGAACATTGGCAAAAACGCCAGCACCCCGATTGAGCGAGCCGTGGACGACTACCTCGTGTGCCTAGAGGGTGTCTACCCCCACGCAGACTATGTCACCGTCAACATCTCCAGCCCCAACACCCAGAACCTGCGCGCCTTGCAAAGCGACCAGGCACTCGATGATCTTCTGGGCGCCCTGCAGGAGCGGCGAATTTATCTGACCAAGGCCCATGGGCGTAAGGTGCCACTGTTTGTGAAAATCGCGCCCGATCTCGATGATCAGCAAATCGAATTCATTGCACACACCCTGACCAAGAACCAAATCGACGGCGTAATTGCCACCAACACCACCATCGCCCGTGATGCCGTGGCCCACCTGCCCCATGGCCAGGAAACCGGCGGGCTCAGTGGTGCGCCGGTGTTCGAAGCCAGCAACCGCGTGATACGCCAGCTTCGCACCGCACTGGGGTCAGGTTTTGCCATCATCGGCGTGGGGGGCGTAGCCAGTGGCGATCAGGCACGCTCCAAAATTGCGGCGGGGGCCGACTTGGTGCAGATTTACACCGGCCTGATCTACCAGGGCCCGGCTTTGGTCAGCGAAGCAGCACAAGCCATCAAGACAGGCCGCTAGAGCGTGCCGCCAAAGACAGGTGCCCCATGCGAGCATTCAGCAAATTTGAACGAAGTCATCAAAACGCGCGCTGCCGTCAGCCACACTGCCTCGCCTACATTGCGAAGACTGGCTGAGAGCACCTAAAGAAAGGCCCGCAACGATGAACAAACCAGACCGCAGCACCACGGAGTACAACCCCGTAGCCAAGGGGCTGCACTGGCTCATCGCCATCGGCCTGTTGGCGGTGTTTGCACTGGGCAGCATCATGACCGACATGCCAGGCATCACGCCCACGAAGTTGAAGTACTACAACTGGCACAAGTGGCTGGGCGTCACACTGTTGGCGTTGAGCTTGGCCCGCATCGCGTGGCGGGTCTTGAATCCACCGCCCCCCCTGCCCGCTCACATGTCGAGACTTCAGGTGTTGCTCTCGAAGGCCATGCACCATTCTCTCTACCTGGCAACCCTGGCCATTCCTGTACTGGGGTACCTGTACACCTTGGCCGCGGGGTTTCCGGTGGTGTATTTCGGTGTGATTGAGCTGCCGGTGTTGTTCGGAAAAACACCGGCCTGGATCGAGCCCCTGAAGGAGGCCCATTCGCTCAGCGCCGACTTCCTGTTGGTAGCTGTTGGCGCACATGTGGCTGCAGCCCTATGGCACCACTTCCGCGACCACGACGGCTTGCTGTTTCGCATGCTTCCCCGCGCTTTCTCAAAGCTCGGGGGTCGGGCAAACCATTGAATGCAGTCTTTCGAAAGTATGCCCCCAAACGGCAGCCCGGCAATCATGGGGTCAGGTCTTGCCTCGCCAAACTTTCAGTTGATTCCTACATAAATTTCGCAAAGATGAACATGACCCCTCTTGCCCGTATCGGATCCACCTTGCTCTTTAGCTGCCTGACGTTGTTGGTGGCCCAGGCCCAGCCCAGCCCGGCGAAAAGCCAGATCAGCATCACCTTCAAGCAAATGGGCGTGCCGGTGGATGCTGAATTCAAGAAGGTCAATGCCTCGGTTCAATACAACCCCGCAAAGCCCGAGGCCGCCACCGCCCAGTTCAGCATCGACATCGCCAGTTTTGATCTGGGCAGCCCCGATTACAACAAAGAAGTGCTCAAACCCGAGTGGTTCGATGCGGCTCGCTACCCCACAGCCACCTTCACCAACACGGGCATGAAGGCGCTCTCCCCCACGCAGCTGGAGGCCAGCGGCAAGCTCACCCTCAAGGGCAAGACACAGGACATTCGCGTTCCGGTCACCGTCAAGACCCTTGGCGATACCACCACCTTTGACACCACGCTGCGCATTCAGCGCACTGCATTCCAAATTGGTACCGGTGAGTGGCAAGACACCAGCCTGGTGGCCGATGAAGTCGTGATTCGCGTGCAGGCCCAAACCCGCGCTGTGAAGTAAGGCAGTCCCGTAGTTCCTCAACAACCCTCAGGAGACCCCATGAAAGCTTTCAAACTGAAAACCTCCACCACCGCAGGCCTGTTGCTGGCCTTCAGCGCCGCATCACAAGCTGCACCCGTCACCTACAACATTGACGCCTCCCACACCTTTCCCAGCATTGAGGTAGACCACCTTGGCGGATTGTCGGTATGGCGTGGCAAGTTCAATCAAACGAGTGGCAGCATCCAACTGGACACCGCTGCTGGGGCTGGCTCGGTCGACGTCACCATCCAGATTTCCAGCATCGACTTCGGCCATGACAAGTTCAACGCCCACGCGGTGAGCCCCGACATTTTGGACGCCGCCAAATTCCCCACCGCCACCTACAAGGGCAAGCTTGCCGCCTTTGAAAAAGGCCAACCCACGCTGGTAGAGGGTGAATTGACGCTGCACGGTGTCACCAAGCCTGTTCAACTGAAAATCAACCAGTTCAAGTGCATGATGCACCCCATGCTCAAACGCGAGGTCTGTGGCGCTGATGCCAGTGGTCAATTCAGCCGGGCTGATTTCGGGGTGAACTATGGCCAGCAAATGGGTTTCAAGCAAGACGTTTTGCTGCGCATTCAGGTTGAAGGCGTGAAAGCGGATTAACTTTTCAAACACGAGAGAACTCACCGAAAGTTGTGAGTTCCCAACCGCGTTGGCCCACCACCGATGCTCCAATCCATTGGCACACGATGGATTTTTTTTGCTCGGTCTGGGCGCAGACTCATACCGAATATCTCTGCACAACAAATATACCGCACCGCAGCATTTCTAATTAGGCACCAGCGAAACCCTCAAACACCCTCATTTCTGTGAAGTCTTCAACATAGAAAACAGCTCAAATCCCCTGTTGAGAACTAAGATAATTCTCATCGATTTCCAACCAACAACCCTTCAATCATTTTCTGAGTGGAATATGGACTAGCCCTAATCAACGCCCCTAGAGTGAGGTCATCATGAATTACTTCAAGCCGATGCTGTCGTCAGTTCTGGTGGTCCTTTCACTTTCAGCTTGCGCTGACCGAGCCTCAGACCTGGAAGGAAAATGGGTCATTGATTTGGAAGCCACATTGCAAAACATGGGCAAACTCGGTACCCCGCCCGGTGATCTCGAAGACATGAGAAAGAGTTTTGAAGGGGGGCGGCTCTACATCACACCCCAAGAAGTGAAACTCTCCGTTGCTGGCCGACCTGAACAGGTGAGCCTGCCCTATAAATACGTGGGCCAGGCCAGCACATGCTTCAACCTGGAAATCAAATCTCAGGTCCACAGCTACTGCGTGAGCAATGGATCCTTGGAGGTCCATGACCCCACCACCAAACTCGTCGTGGTGTATTCGCGCAAATAAAAAGGCCGCGAATCAATGGCTGATGCGCGGCCTGGTAGGAATCTCTGCAAATAAATGGTGCCCCGGGCCGGAATCGAACCGGCACGCCCTTTTTCAAGAAGCGGCGGATTTTCTTACCCGCTACGGCTTTAGCCGCCATCAAGCACGCTGGGCGTTTTTGATGTTTGGGGTCTGGAGCGCGCCTTGGCCGTGGTGCTTTTTAAAGGCACGTTAGGTCTCCACCGTCCGCTCTCTACACCTTCCTGCTGACTGCTCAGGCTTGGCTCGGCGTTGCCTCGGTGATGTACTCAGCCACCAGGGGTTTCGCCGACTTTGATGGAATTCACACCAACCGTTTCCGTGCTGGGTGCTCAAATTTGTTTAAGTCCGATGTGTCTACCAATTTCACCACCGGGGCAATGCGGAGAGTTTACTTCGACTGAGCGTGTTTCCAGCCAGGGCCTGTTCGGAAAGTCGTTGTCGGGCAGAAAATGGTCTATTGGAGTGAGCTGCAAGGCGCAAAGCACAGCACTACCAGTAGGAAGCACAGCAATACCAGTAGGTATTGCGAGCATTTGCAACGCCGCAGATCACTTCAAGAGACCGTTTTATGCTTGGCAAGGACTTTCCGAACAGGCCCTAATCAGTTCATTCGTTGGAAACACGCCGCAGTTCACGAGGCGATCAAGCGCTGAGCAAAATGCGCAGCATGCGGCGCAGAGGCTCGGCAGCACCCCACAGGAGTTGGTCGCCAATGGTGAAGGCGCCCAGATACTCAGGGCCCATGGCCATTTTGCGCACGCGGCCCACCGGGATGGTCAGGGTGCCGGTGACGGCCACGGGGGTCAGGTCTTGCAGGGTGGCTTCACGGGTATTGGGCACCAGCTTGACCCACTGGTTGTCGTTGGCGATCATGCTTTCGATGTCGGCCAGAGGCACATCCTTCTTGAGCTTGAACATCAAGGCTTGGCTGTGGCAGCGCATGGCGCCAATACGCACGCAAAAGCCATCCACAGGCACAGCCGGCGTGCCGAAGCCTTCGCCCTGGCCCAAGATCTTGTTGGTCTCGGCGCCGCCCTTCCACTCTTCGCGCGAGGTGCCGTTGCCCAGATCCTTGTCGATCCAGGGGATGAGCGAGCCGCCCAAAGGGACACCGAAATTGGCCGTTTCAGCCGCACTCAGGTTGCGCTGCTTGTCAACCACGCGGCGGTCGATTTCCAGGATGGCGCTCTTGGGGTCGTCGAGCAGGGAGCGCACTTCCGCGTTGATCGTGCCAAATTGGGTGAGCAGCTCACGCATGTGCTGGGCACCGCCACCCGAGGCGGCTTGGTAGGTTTGGGTGCTCATCCACTCCACGAGGCCTGCCTTGTAGAGCGCGCCAACGCCCATCAGCATGCAGCTCACGGTGCAGTTGCCACCCACCCAGTTGCGCCCACCCGCCTTGAGCGCCTTCTGGATGACCGGCAGGTTCACCGGGTCGAGCACGATGACGGCGTCATCATTCATGCGCAGGCTGGAGGCTGCGTCGATCCAGTGGCCAGCCCAGCCGGCTGCGCGCAGCTTGGGATAGACCTCATTCGTGTAGTCACCCCCCTGAGCGGTGAGGATGATGTCGCAGCGGCGAAGCGCCTCGATGTTGTAGGCGTCCTGCAGCTGGGTCTCGTTTTTGGCCATCGCCGGCGCGGTGCCGCCCGCATTGCTGGTGCTGAAGAACAGCGGCTCGAACAGCGCGAAATCGTTTTCTTGTTGCATGCGGTCCATCAGGACCGAACCCACCATGCCACGCCAACCGACAAGGCCAACCAAAGTAGTGCTCATTTATCATTCCAATCTATTCAAAATTTGAGTGCAGACGCTAGGCCTGCGCAACGGCTACCCGAGATGGGGTGGGTGGCGCAGGCCCTTGGGGGGCAAGGGCATCAGCCCTGAGCTTTCAAGTGGGCGACTACAGCGTCGCCCATCTCCTTCGTGCTCACGCGTGTGGTGCCCGCGCTGTGAATGTCTGCCGTGCGCAGGCCCTGCTTGAGCACGGACTTCACGGCGGCTTCAATGCGTTGGGCGGCGGCCTCTTGATTCAGGCTGAAGCGCAGCATCATCGCGGCGCTCAAAATGGTTGCCAGGGGGTTGGCAATGCCTTGACCGGCAATGTCAGGGGCCGAGCCGTGGCTGGGCTCATAGAGGCCCTGGTTCTTGTCGTTCAACGAGGCTGAGGGCAACATGCCGATCGAGCCAGTCAGCATGGCGGCTTCGTCGCTCAGGATGTCGCCAAACATGTTGCCGGTCACGATCACATCCAGGCGCTTGGGGGCCTTGACGAGCTGCATGGCGGCGTTGTCAACGTACATGTGCTCGAGTTCCACGTCAGGGTACTGTGCATGCACCTCGGTCACCACATCACGCCAAAACTGGAAGGTTTCCAACACATTGGCTTTGTCTACGCTGAGCACCTTGCGCGAGCGCTTGCGTGCGGCCTGAAAAGCCACATGGGCGATGCGCTCGATCTCAGGGCGGCTGTAGCGCATGGTGTCGAAGGCCTCGGGCGCGCCGGCAAAGGCGCCATCGGGCGAAATACGGCGGCCGCGCGGCTGGCCAAAATAGATGTCGCCGGTGAGCTCGCGAATGATGAGCAAATCGAGCCCGGCCACGATCTCGGGCTTGAGGGTCGAGGCGTGGGTGAGCTCTTCGTAGCAGATGGCCGGGCGAAAGTTGGCGAACAGGCCGAGGTTCTTGCGCAAGCCCAAAATGGCCTGCTCGGGGCGCAGGTGGCGCTCGAGCTTGTCGTACTTCCAGTCACCCACCGCGCCAAACAACACGGCATCGGCCGACTTGGCCAAGGCCAAGGTGGCCTCAGGCAGCGGATGGCCGTGAGCCGCATAGGCCACGCCACCCACCAGCGCCTCTTCGAGCTCCATGCGCAAATCGAGGCAATGCAGAACTTTCAGGGCCTCTGCAACGATTTCAACGCCAATGCCATCACCGGGCAACACTGCAATTTTCAAAATCAACTCCTTGTAAAGCGGGGCTCAGCGTGGGGCTTGCCCCCACCCGCCACTCAATTCAAATACGATGCGCCAACCAAGGCTGCTTTAACAGCCGCTCAGCCTCAAAAGCCCTGATTTTGTCGGCGTGCTGCAAGGTCAGGCCGATGTCGTCAAGGCCGTTGAGCAGGCAATGCTTTCGGAAGGGCTGAACATCGAAGGGCAGCTCGGTGCCGTCAGGTTTAACGACACACTGGCGAGGTAAATCGATGATCAGACTGTAGCCCACAAAGGCCGCCACTTCATCAAACAACTGAGCCACTTGGTGTTCCGGCAGCACGAGGGGCAGCAGGCCATTTTTGAAGCAGTTGTTGAAGAAGATGTCAGCAAAACTCGGGGCAATCAGGGCCCTGAAGCCGTATTGATCAATGGCCCAAGGGGCATGCTCACGGGAAGAACCGCAACCAAAGTTTTTGCGCGCCAACAAAATTGAAGCGCCTTGGTAGCGCGGCTGGTTGAGCACGAAGTCGGGGTTCGAGCGGCGGGTGGCCGGGTCTTGGCCGGGCTCGCCCACATCCAGATAGCGCCATTCATCGAACAGGTTGGGGCCAAAGCCGGTTTTCTTGATGGACTTGAGGAATTGCTTCGGGATGATGGCGTCGGTGTCCACGTTTTCGCGGTCCATCGGGGCCACCAGGCCTTGGTGAAGTTGAAAGGCTTGCATGAAAAATTCCTAGGCAATGCGACGCACGTCGACAAAATGACCCTGCATGGCTGCAGCAGCCGCCATGGCCGGGCTGACCAAATGGGTGCGGCCACCGGCGCCCTGACGGCCCTCAAAATTGCGATTCGAGGTGGAAGCGCAGCGCTCGCCAGGCTCAAGCCGGTCGGCATTCATGGCCAGGCACATCGAGCAACCCGGCTCACGCCATTCAAAGCCTGCCGCCTTAAAAATGGCGTCCAGCCCCTCACGCTCGGCCTGCTCTTTCACCAGCCCAGAACCAGGCACCACCATGGCCAACTTCACGTTGGCGGCAAGGCGCCCACCCAAGTGCTTCACCACAGCCGCCGCCTCACGAATGTCTTCAATGCGCGAGTTGGTGCAAGAGCCGATGA
>CANHBY010000006.1 GCA_947458895.1 Burkholderiales bacterium
ACTGCAAACCAGCACTGCGCAAGGCTGCGGGAATGGCTTCGATCGGCCCGATGCCCATGACTTCAGGGCGCACGCCTCGGCTGGCGAAGCTGACGAAGCGGGCCAGGGGGGTGAGATTGAACTGCTTGATGGCGCGCTCGCTGGCCAGGATCAGGGCGCCTGCACCATCGCTGGTTTGAGAGCTGTTGCCGGCGGTCACGCTGCCTAAACCGGTGGCTTTGCCGGTGGGGTCTTTGACTGCGGCGAAGGCGGGCTTGAGTTTGGCCAGGCTCTCAAGGCTGGTGTCGGGGCGGGGGCCTTCGTCGAGGGTGACGATGCGCGACTTGCTGGTAGGGGCACCAGTGCTGAGGTCGGGGAAGCGATCAAGCACCTCCACCGGGGTGATCTCGTCGTTGAACTCACCGGCCTGCTGGGCCTTCAAGGCCTTCATGTGCGAGTGGTAGGCAAATTCGTCCTGGGCTTCACGGCTGATTTTCCATTGCTGTGCCACCCGTTCAGCCGTGAGGCCCATGCCGTAAGCAATGCCAAGATTTTCGTCTTGCGCGAGGACCAGAGGGTTGAAGGATGGACGACTGCCGCCCAGGGGGACCAAGCTCATGGATTCAGCGCCGCCGGCGATCACGACCTCGGCTTCGCCCACACGAATGCGGTCGGCGGCCATTTGAATGGCGGTGAGACCCGATGCGCAAAAACGGTTGACGGTGACGCCGCCCACGGAATGGGGAAGGCCGGAGAGGGCCACGGCGATGCGGGCCATGTTCATGCCCTGCTCCCCTTCGGGGAAGGAGCATCCGATGACGGCATCTTCAATCGCCTTGGGGTCCAGTGACGGCACCTGCGCCAGCGCGCCACGAATCGCTGCGATGAGCAGGTCGTCAGGCCGCGTGTTTTTGAAATAGCCGCGATTGGCGCGGCCAATCGGCGTGCGGGTGGCTGCGACGATGTAAGCATCTTGCAGTTGCTGACTCATGAGGAGCTCCTTTGCGCAAGGGGGTTCAAGGGTGCCCTGAGGCGACGGTGTGTGAGCAATACAAACGGCGCAGCATCAATTTCGTACCGGCTTGCCGGTTTGCAACATGCCCATGATTCGCTCTTGCGACTTGGGGTGGGCCAGCAAGGCGCAGAAATGCTTGCGCTCCAGCGCCATCAGGTACGACTCGGTGACCAAGGAGCCGGCATCCACATCGCCGCCGCACAGCACATCGGCAATGAGAGAGGCAATGTGGAAGTCGTGGCTGCTGATGAGCCCGCCGTCTCGCATGTTGACCAGCTGGGCCTGGATGGTGGCGATGGCATTGCGGCCGGCCACAGGGAATGGCGCTGGCACGGGAGGGCGATAGCCGCTGTCGAACAGGGTATGGGCTTGGCGCAAGGCCACGTACAACAGTTCATCTTTGTGCGGCACGATGACGTCGCTGTCCAGCAGGTAACCCAGGCGCCGGCTGTCGGCTGCGCTGGTACCCACTGCAGCCGTGGCCGCGTTGGTGAACCCATCTTTCAAGAAAGTCAGCAAGTCGTTGGGGGTGGGAGTTTTTTCGGCTGCACGGCGAGCGATATAGGTCAACCCGCCTGCGCCGGGAACCAGGCCCACACCCACTTCGACCAAGCCCACATAGCTTTCCAGGCTGGCCACGCGTTTGGCGCAATGGACTGCCAACTCACAGCCGCCCCCCAGTGCCAGGCCACGCAGGGCAGCCACGACGGGAATGCTGGCATAGCGAATGCGCAGCATGGCGTCTTGCAGTTTTTTCTCTTCCGGCTCGATGCCCTTGGCGCCACTTTTCATGAAAACCGGCATCAGTGCTTCGAGGTTGGCACCCGCGGAGAACACGTCGTCAGGGGACCAAATCACCAAGCCTTTGTAGTGCTGCTCAGCCATGTCGACAGCGCGAACCAGGCTCTCGGTGACTTGAGGGCTGATGAGGTGCAGCTTGGCCGTGATGCTGGCAATCAGAACCTCACCATCCAGGGTCCAGACGCGAATTTCGTCGTTCTTGAAGAGCTCGGTACCGGCCTTGAGGGCAGGCTGAGCGCCACTGCCCAAGACAGTCTCTGGAAACAATTGGCGCTGGTACACCGGCAGGGTGCTTCCTGGCACATAGCGCTGCTGGGACGCGCTCCAGGAACCCTCGGGCGTGTGCACGCCTCGCTCAGACACAGGCCCACTGAACACCCAATCAGGCAGTGGCGCGTTGCACAGCGCCTTGCCAGCGTCGATGTCTTCCTTGACCCACTGGGCGACTTGCAGCCAGCCGGCTTCCTGCCAGAGCTCGAAGGGCCCCTGGGTGTTGCCAAAGCCCCAACGCATGGCGAAGTCGATGTCGCGTGCGCAATCAGCCACATCGGCCAGGTGGACCGCGCAGTAGTGAAAGCTGTCCCGCAGAACCGCCCAGAGAAACTGGGCCTGAGGGTTGCTGGACTCTCTCAGCAATTTGAGCCGCTCGGGCGCTGGCTTCTTCAGGATGCGGCCCACGATTTCTTCGGCCTTAGCGCCACCGGCCACGTAGTCGGCTTTGGCGGAGTCGAATCGCAAGATGTCTGGGCCGACTTTCTTGTAGTAACCCGCCCCCGATTTTTGCCCCAAGGCACCGAGCTGGATCAATTGACTCAACACAGGCGGCGTGGCGTAGGTGGCGTAAAAAGGATCGTTGGCTTTGTCGGACCCCAGGTTGTCTTGCAAGGTCTTGATGACGTGAACCATGGTGTCCAGCCCCACCACATCGGCGGTGCGGAATGTGGCTGAACTGGCTCGGCCGAGTTTTTTGCCGGTCAGGTCGTCGACCACGTCGCAGGTCAGACCGAATTTTTCAGCTTCGTGGATCGTGGCCAGCAAACCGGCCATGCCCACGCGGTTGGCGATGAAGTTGGGGGTGTCTTTGGCGCGAACCACGGATTTGCCAAGCGATGTGGTGACAAAGGCCTCCAGTTGATCGAGCACCTGAGTTTCAGTGGAGGGCGTGGCGATCAATTCCACCAAGCTCATGTAGCGTGGCGGATTGAAAAAGTGCACCCCGCAAAAACGCGGCTTGAGGGACACGGGAAGCACGGCCGCCAGCGCCGAAATGCTCAAGCCCGAGGTGTTGCTCGCGGCAATGGCATGAGGTGCAACGAACGGCGCGATGCGTTGATAGAGGTCAAGCTTCCAGTCCATGCGCTCGGCAATGGCCTCGATGATCAGGTCGCACTCGCCCAGCTTGGCGAGATGCTCTTCATAGTTGGCGGGCTCGATCAGCGCAGCGCCTTCGGGCACAGCGAGTGGGGCCGGTTTGAGCTTTTTGAGGCCATCGATCGCTTTTTGAGCAATCGCGCTCTTGGGGCCCTCTTTCGCCGGCAGGTCAAACAACACCACGGGAACGTTAACGTTGACCAGGTGCGCGGCAATCTGTGCACCCATCACGCCGGCACCCAGCACGGCAACCTTGCGGACAGTGAATCGGTTCATGACTCGTTCCTTTTTTTATTCATTGGAAATTTGCACTTCACTGCATGCGCACGCCACAACACACAAGGCAATGTATCGCCTGAATGAAGGGCTTTTGTCGCCATCGATCAATTTGCCACGGGCTTGACGGCGGATCGTTGAAGATCCCCCACAGGACCCATATCGGGATGCGCTCCCGAGGTGTTCGGCGCCGGTCAAAACAGCGAGGCATCCATGTCCATCAGGGGTGCGCAACCTGAGCGGGCCGATCGAATCAGGCCTGCCGTTTCGGGCAAAAGCTTGGCAAAGTAGAACCGCGCGGTGGCGAGTTTGGCTTTGTAAAACGGATCGTCAGAGCCTTGTTTTTCGAGGGCCACCTTGGCCATTCGAGCCCAGAAATAGGCGAACACCAGATGCCCCACAACGCGCAGGTAGTCGACGGCCGCCGCGCCCACTTCATCGGGGTTTTGAAGGGCCTTCATGCCGAGTTCGGTGGTGAGCTTGGTGACTTTGTCTCCGATGTCTGCCAGCGGATTGACGAACTCCTGCATGGCCTCATTCACACCTTCATCTTCGATGAATTGCTGAATATGCCGGCCGAATTTCTTGAGCTTGGCGCCGTTGTCGCCCAACACCTTGCGGCCCAGCAAGTCGAGCGACTGGATGGTGTTGGTGCCTTCGTAAATCATATTGATGCGGGCGTCTCGCACATATTGCTCCATGCCCCACTCTGCGATGTAGCCGTGCCCACCGAACACTTGCAGGCAATGCGAGGTTGCAATCCAGCCGTTGTCGGTGAGGAAGGCTTTCACCATGGGGGTGAGCAATGCCACCTCATCGGCGGCGTCGCGGCGCACTTGCTCATCGGGGTGGCTGAGCTCTTTGTCGACCTGCAGCGCGGTGTAGGTGGCCAAAGCGCGGCCGCCCTCGGCATAGGCTCGTGCGGTGAGCAGCATCTTGCGCACATCAGGGTGGCAAATGATGGGGTCGGCCACCTTGTCAGGCGCCTTGGCGCCCGTCAGGGCTCGCATTTGCAGCCGGTCTTTGGCGTAGGCCGCGGCGTTTTGATAGGCCACCTCGGTCAAGCCCAGCGACTGCATTCCCACACCCAGACGCGCCGTGTTCATCATGACGAACATGGCTGCCAAACCCTTATGGGGTTCACCCACCAGCGTGCCCACCGCGCCATCGAGAATCATTTGGCAGGTGGCATTGCCATGGATGCCCATTTTGTGTTCGAGAGCACCGCAGAAAATGGGATTTCTTTCACCTAACTTGCCGTCTGGGCCGACAAGAAACTTGGGCACCAGGAAAAGCGAAATGCCTTTGGACCCCACCGGGGCATCAGGCAGACGAGCCAGCACGAGATGAAGAATGTTGGGGGTCAGGTCATGCTCGCCGGCAGAGATGAAAATCTTTTGACCCGTGATGCGGAAGCTGCCATCAGCCATGGGCTCGGCTTTGGTTCGCATCAAGCCCAAATCGGTACCGCAGTGAGGCTCGGTCAGGCACATGGTGCCGGTCCATTCGCCACTGGTCAGCTTGGGCAAAAAAGCAGCCTTCTGTTCGGCCGTGCCGTGGGCTTGCAAGCACTCGTAAGCGCCGTGAGACAGGCCGGGGTACATCGTCCAGGATTGGTTGGCGCTGTTGAGAAACTCGTAAAAAACTTGGTTGACCGTGATGGGCAAACCCTGCCCCCCATAGGCTGGGTCACAGCTCAACGATGGCCAGCCCCCTTCCACGTACTTGGCGTAGGCCTCTTTGAAACCCTGAGGCGGCGCGACCTCGTGGGTGACCTTGTCGAGCTGGCAACCCTGGGAGTCGCCACTTTGGTTCAGGGGGAACACCATGCCAGATGCAAACTTGCCACCCTCTTCCAAAACGGCATCCACGGTTTCGGCGTCAATGTCAGCAAACTTCGGGCTCTGCCGCAGCTCATCAACGACACCGAGCAACTCGTGCATCACGAAGCGAACATCGCGCAGCGGAGGGGTGTACTGAGGCATGGTGGTACTCCTGTTTCAAAGGGCCAACAAAAAACCGCAAGTTCACGACGGTCAATATGCGCCTAGGCCGCCCTGATGGTCTTCAGTCCTGACCTATTGGATCAACGACTCACAGGGCTGGTCAAAGCCGCTCGCTTCATTTTGCCGAATATTCCGTCTTCGTGCTGTCGGGTAGCACACGATTTGGCATCAAGCCCCAGAGAAGACTGCACGATGGCGTGAGATCGCCCCACAAATGCACAAACTCGCTTTGATCAATGCTAGAGTTCGAAGAGGAAATATGTGCACCGCAGCAATCGCGGTCGCAGGCCAGCGACACCGCCTACGTGCACCCGAGTCACCTCAGCCAAGCTCCATCCCCCAGGTGGTGGGGAGGGCTTGAGGGTTTTGCATTGGTTGGAGTACTCTCCGCTTAAGGAGTGCATCCTCGTGGACGTTCTGCAATTGGACATGTCGGGCCGCCCTCAAGACTGGATTTCATCCAGGGAAGCGGCGACTCTTTACGCTAACAATAGCGTTGCCTGGACTTTAGGCGATGCGTGTGCAACCCTACGCGGCGGTATACAGCGCTGCAGCGGGCTTCAATCTTTGATTGAGGTGCATCCGATCATCGCCGTGAGGGGTGCCGTACCGAGCAGGGCCTGGCGGCATACACCGGCGCTGAGCAACCCCAAATTATTCGCACGTGACAAGCATGTCTGCGCCTACTGTGGTGCGCACGGCGCAGAAGATGCCCTCACCCGCGAACACATCATCCCGACCTCTAGAGGCGGCTCAGACAGCTGGATGAACTGCATCACCGCCTGCCGTGCTTGCAATGGCCGCAAGGCCAATCGGCTGCCAGAAGAGGCTCGCATGAGCCTGCTCTATCTGCCTTATGTGCCCAGCCTGCATGAGGACATGATTTTGCGCGGGCGGCGAATTTTGGTGGACCAGATGGAGTTTTTGCTGGCCAGCGTGCCGAGCAACAGCCGGCTTCGAAGTTAGCGAACCTCGGCGAAACCCCTCGCGGTGATCGCGGAGCTTCCTTTGGACGTATCGGGGCTCAAATGCCGCTTGCTCGCTTGCCCTCAAACCCGATGGCGTTGCGCGCAGCGCCTCGCCAGATCTACCATGGCCGGATCCTGGACGGTAATCAAGGGCCCTTCGATGGCTTTTTGAATCATTTGCGCCAGTGTTTGCCGGTGAGGCAGCACGGGGCCGAAGAAACGGATCTCGTCGCCCTGCGCCATCAGCAGCGTAGGGAAATTTTCGACCTCTAGCGAGCCCACCAGCTCGGCCTCGTCTTCGATATCCACCCACATCAAGCGAGCCCGGCCTGCAAACTCGGGTTGCATGGCCTCAAACAGCGGTTGATATTGACGGCAAGTGCCGCACCAACGTGCGCACAGGCAGACGACCAGCAGGGCGGAAGAAGCGGTGGAGGCAGGGATCATGACGCGGGGTTGAAAGATCAATGAGGCTTGAGCTGTACTGTAGCGATTCAGATAGCTTGTGCCCTCATAAAGGCACGCTCGAGCCCGTAGACTGGGAAGGTGAACACACCTACCCATTCCAACGCCCCCTCCCTGTCGACTCAGTTGCTGCATACCGCCCAGGCGGTTGATGCCGTGCGGCAGGGTCGATCCTTGACAGAGGCGCTGACGCGCTGCCCTGCTGCACTGCGCCCTGGTGTGCAGGCCTTGAGTTTTACTGTGCTGCGCCGGCTTGGCAGTGCCCAAGCTGCGCGGGAATACCTGGCCAGCAAGGCACCCGCAGCGGCCGTGGATGCGCTGCTGCTGAGTGCACTGGCACTGCTGTGGCCAACGGCGGCGGGTGAAACGGCACCCTATGAAGAGCACACGCTGGTCAACCAAGCGGTGGCCGCAGTGAAAAAAGTTCAGCTCAACAGTGCATCGTTCGTCAATGCCGTGCTCAGACGATTCATTCGTGAGCGCGATGAAATCACCCACCTCCTGCTCAAGGACCCTGCGGCCAGAAGCAACCACCCCACGTGGTGGATCAAGCGCTTGCAGCAAGACTGGCCGACGCACTGGAAGGGCATTTTGCAGGCCAACAATCAGCAAGCGCCGATGTGTTTGCGGGTCAATGCGCGCAGGGGCTCTGCGGTGGAGTATGTGGCGCGGTTGGCTGAGACAGGCATCGCGGCTCGGTCGTTTGAGCATCCTCTGTTGACCCACGCTGTTCAGCTTGAGAAGGCTGTGCCTGTGACCCAACTGCCTGGTTTTGAGCAAGGTGATGTGTCGGTGCAGGATTTGGCCGCCCAGTGGGCTGCGCCTTTGCTGGTGCGAGGGGGGTCTCATTCCCACGCACTGGCACCTGGCGCTCGAGTGCTTGATGCCTGTGCTGCACCCGGCGGCAAAACGGCGCACCTGCTGGAGCTGGCCGAGCTGGATGTGTGGGCGGTGGACAGCGATGCGCAACGGCTCAAGCGGGTGGATGAAACCCTGGAGCGGTTGTCACTGAAGGCACATACCCTGGCTTGCGATGCCGCCGCGCCGCAGTCGTGGTGGGATGGTCAAGCCTTTGACGCCATTTTGCTGGATGCTCCCTGCAGTGCTTCAGGCATCGTTCGCCGCCACCCGGACATCCGATGGCTGCGGCGTCCGGAGGACATTGGGGCGCTGTCTGGCACGCAGTCTCGGCTGTTAAAAAGCCTGTGGCCGCTGCTCAAGCCGGGCGGCAGGCTGTTGTACGCCACCTGCTCCGTGTTCCAGCAGGAGGGGCAAGGGGTGATGGATGCCTTCGTGCGTCAGCAGGAAGATGCCATCCATACCGCAGGGGTGGGTGGGCATTTGCTGCCAGGTTTGGAGGATGCGGCGGATCCCCTGTGTTCGCCGGGGGATGGTTTTTATTACGCCCTGCTGGAAAAACGGGCGCTGGGCTGATCGCTCATGAACCCAATAGTGTCGTGTCAAGGCTCAAATGTCGCTTGCTCGCTTGCCCTCAAACCCGATGGCGTCGTTGCTTCTCGTCGCCATAGCCCAAGCTATGACTCCTCGTCGCGCCTAGCCAGCGGGCTTGATGGCGGCGCGATCAAACGACATTTGAGCCGTGACACGACACTAGGGCCCGCTCGATAAACCGGCGGTGAACCTTGGTGCGAGGCACAGGCATCGAGAACCATGAGCACACATCTTCCTCCAGGCCGATGCCGTGCATGTAGTTGTACAAAGCCTTTTTAAGGGCTTGGCCAAGGGCATCGTGGTCAACGCCGGTGGGGTCGATGAAGCCGATATCGTTCTTGGCGAAAGACACGGGTGGCAAGGGCTGGAGCGTCACGCCATACTCTTCTGGGTTTTTCCCCACGGGTGAATGAACAGTGCAGGCAAAGCGGTGGAAGAACCCGGATTGGATGCAACCGGCCTCGAACAACTGCCGCACATACTCGAGCGCATCGACAGTGTCTTGAACGGTTTGGGTCGGAAAGCCATACATCAGGTAGGCATGCACCAAGATGCCGGCGTCAGAAAAGGCTCGGGTCACGCGGGCAACCTGTTCAACGGAGACGCCTTTTTTCATTAACTTGAGCAGGCGGTCAGAGGCTACTTCGAGGCCGCCTGAAATGGCGATGCAGCCGCTGTCGGCCAACTGCTGGCACAGATCAGGCGTGAAAGACTTTTCAAACCGGATGTTGCCCCACCAAGAGATCGACACCTTGCGCTGCTGAAGCTCGGCTGACAAGGCTTTGAGGGCCTTGGGCGGCGCCGCTTCATCGACAAAATGAAAGCCGGTGTTGCCGGTTTCCTTCACGATGGCCTCAATGCGGTCGACCAACACGGTGGCGGAAGCGCCCTCGTAGCGAGAGATGTAATCCAGGCTCACATCACAGAAGCTGCATTTCTTCCAGTAGCAACCATGCGCCACGGTGAGCTTGTTCCAGCGGCCATCGGACCACAGCCGGTGCATGGGGTTGAGCATGTCGAGCAGCGACAGGTAGCGCTTCAGTGGCAAGCCATCCCATGTGGGCGTGCCCACCTCGGCAAAGGCGATGTCGGGCTCAGCCCAGTTGAGGTAGCGCACCTGTCGGGTTTGCGGCTCACGAATGAAGGTGCGCACCAAACGCTGCTGCGACCGCTTGCCCTGCAGGTGCTCTAGCAAGGCCAACAGCGGCCGCTCACCGGCATCAAGGGTGACATAGTCAAAGAAGTCGAACACACGGGGCTCACTGAGTTCGCGCAGCTCGGTGTTCACGAAGCCCCCGCCCAGCCCGGTCACGATGTGCGGCGCATGGGCCTTGATGGCTTGGGCGATGCGGAAGGCGGAATACACCGCCCCTGGGAACGGCACGGAGAGCAACACCACGGTTGGCTGGTGCTTTTGCACCGCCTCAAGGGTCAATTCAACCAGGGTTTGATCGACGAGATTCAAAGGCTCAGACAGGGCCTGAGCCAAGGGCTCAAAAGTGGGCTGACTTTGAGCGAGCGACTCGGCGTAGCGCACGAATTCAAAGCGCGGGTCGACCCCCCAACGCAGCACATCAGCGACATCATTGAGGTAGAGCGTGGCCAGGTGACGCGCGCGGTCTTGCATGCCGAGGGCGCCAAAGGCCCAGGCCAGGGGATCACCACCGTCTTCGGCCAAATACACATCTAGCGATTGGAAGCGTGGCCCCTCAGGCAGAAACTGCCGCGTGGCAATGCGGTTGGCCAGCGTGGGATCACGGCCTTGGAGGAAGGCGATCGTGGGATCGATGGTGCGCTCGTACTGTTCGAACCGATCAAGAAACTGCTGCAACACAGGCTGGCGTTGGTCTGCTGGAATTTGCTCAATTGCCGTGCGCACACGACCCAGGCCTTGCGCCGAGAAAAGCGTCAGCACAAGGGCCAGGGCCAGGTCTTCTTGCACGGCATCCATGCCGCGTGAGCGCAAAAACCCAGTGATATAGGCCGTGGAGGGATAAGGCGTGTTGAGCTGGGTCATCGGGGGGATCACCGACAGCACGCGAGGGGATGGCATTGACATGGGGCAGAGTCTGCCACGGCAGGCCGCACTTCTTTAAAATGGGCAAATGACATCCTTCTCGCCAGACACCACCGCACCCGCGGTTGATTTCACCGCATCCCCCCTGCTTCGCGACCTCAACGACGAGCAATTGGCCGCCGTGACGCTCCCCGCTTCATCGGCACTGATTTTGGCGGGGGCCGGCTCGGGCAAAACCCGTGTGCTCACCACGCGCATTGCCTGGCTGATTCAAACCGGGCAGGTTTCGCCCAACGGTGTGATGGCCGTGACCTTCACCAACAAGGCCGCGAAAGAGATGCTCACCCGGCTCGAAGGCCTGCTGCCGCTGCCGGTGCGCGGCATGTGGATTGGCACCTTTCACGGCCTGTGCAACCGCTTTTTAAGGGCTCATTGGAAGCTGGCCAACCTGCCCCAAGGTTTTCAGATCCTGGACAGCTCGGATCAACTCTCGGCCGTCAAACGCATCATCAAATCGATGAACCTTGACGAGCAGCGCTATGTGCCCAAACAGGTGACTTGGTTCATTGCAGGCTCAAAAGAAGAGGGCCGCAGGCCGAATGATGTGCCGGTGCGCGATGAGCAAACGCGCGTGATGGTGGAGGTTTACCAGGCCTATGAGGCCCAATGCCAGCGCGAAGGCGTGGTAGATTTTGCCGAGCTGATGCTGCGCACCTATGAGTTGCTGCGTGATCAGCCAGCGCTGCGAATGCACTACCAGGAACGCTTCAGGCATGTGCTGGTCGATGAATTTCAAGACACCAACCGCCTTCAATATGCCTGGCTGAAAATGTTTGCCAACCCAGGCGATTCCCAGGGGGCGGCGGTGATGGCGGTTGGTGACGACGACCAAAGCATTTACGCCTTCCGGGGTGCTCAGGTGGGCAACATGACCGACTTCGAGCGCGAATTCCGGGTAAAGCATTTGATCAAGCTGGAGCGCAACTACCGCAGCCACGGCAACATTTTGGATGCGGCCAATGAGCTGATCGCCCACAACAGCAAGCGGCTGGGCAAAAACCTCATCACCGATGCGGGGCGCGGCGAGCCGGTTCGGGTGATGGAAGCCACGAGCGATTTTGCAGAGGCCCAGTGGTTGGTGGACGAAGCACAGCAACTGCGCCGTGATGGCATCGCGCTGCACAACATGGCTGTGCTCTACCGCAGCAATGCCCAAAGCCGGGTGATTGAAAGCGCCCTCTTCAATGCTCACCTGCCCTACAAGGTGTATGGCGGCCTGCGATTTTTTGAGCGTGCCGAAGTCAAGCATGCGCTGAGATATTTGCGCCTCATCGAAAACCCAAACGACGACACCAGCTTTTTGCGCGTGGCGAACTTCCCCGTGCGGGGCATTGGCCCGCGCACGATGGAGCAATTGCAAGAGATCGCGCGCAGCAGTGGGCGAAGCCTGGCCCAAAGCGTGACGGCGCTGGGCGGCAAGGCCGGCGTCAATGTGAGTGCTTTTTTGGCGCTGATTGATGCCATGCGCGAAACCACACGCGGCCTGACACTGCGCGAAATCATCGAGCACATGCTGCAGGCCTCGGGGCTGATGGAGTTTTACCGAACAGACCGTGAAGGCAAAGATCGCATCGAGAACCTGGAAGAACTGGTCAATGCGGCCGAGGCCTTTGTGACACAGGAAGGCTTCGGCAAAGACGCTGTGGCCTTGCCCATAAACAGCCTCTGGAGCGGCTCCCCGGCCGCCGATGAGGCTGCGCCTGGCCTCACCCCAGACGCGGAGACTGGCGAGATCATGTCGCCCCTGTCTGCTTTCCTGACCCATGCCTCGCTGGAAGCGGGTGACAACCAAGCGCAGGCAGGCCAAGATGCCGTTCAACTCATGACCGTCCACGCGGCCAAAGGGCTAGAGTTTGATGCGGTGTTCATCACCGGCCTGGAAGAAGGCTTATTCCCTCACGACAACAGCAACTTCGATCCCGACGGCCTGGAAGAAGAGCGCCGGTTGATGTATGTGGCCATCACCCGTGCACGCAAGCGGCTTTACTTGAGCTTCAGCCAAACGCGCATGTTGCATGGGCAAACCCGTTACAACCTCAAGAGCCGATTTTTCGAGGAACTGCCCGAGCCTGCGCTGCGTTGGCTGACACCACGCAACCAGGGCTTTGGCTCAGGCTTCCGGCGCGACCATGAAAACACCTGGGAGCGCTCAGGCCCGAATTCGACCGCCGGAGCAGGCCACACGGCACCAGCAGTGCCCAGCTCAGGCTTCGGAGCCTCGCCCAAAACCACAAGCAGCAACGGTTTAAAAACCGGGCAAAACGTGTTCCACGCCAAGTTCGGTGAGGGCGTGATCATCACGCTGGAGGGCGCTGGGAATGATGCACGCGCGCAGATTAAATTTGGGCGGCACGGTACCAAATGGCTGGCGTTGAGTGTGGCGAAGTTGACGCCGGTGGAGTGAACCTTGGCGCAAATTTGCCACCCGTAACCAAGCCGTGCAGGCCGTGATGAACTGGATCGCTTTTTACAATCACAGCAGACTGCATTCATCACTGGACTACCTCAGTCCAATGCAATTCGAGCAACGCTGGTTCACGGCACAGCGTAAAAAAGCCGCGTAAATCCCGGGCTAACGACTACGGGGAATAGGGGCAAGGTCA
>CANHBY010000007.1 GCA_947458895.1 Burkholderiales bacterium
CGGTGTGGCCACTGGCAACCTTGGCGTTGGCAAAGACGGCAAACCCCATGCAGGCTTCCAACTGGGCATGGCACTGCTGGCCAAGTACACCCTTTTTGCCGAAGGTGCTCGCGGGCATCTGGGCAAACAGCTCATCGCCCGCTACCAATTGGATGCCGGGAAAGATCCGCAGTCGTATGGTCTTGGCATCAAGGAACTCTGGCAAATTGACCCCAGCCAACACAAGCCAGGTCACGTCATCCACACCGCCGGCTGGCCGATGGACAGCAGCACTTACGGCGGAGGGTTTCTCTACCACCTCCCGAACCATCAAGTCACCCTGGGCTTCATCACGGGACTGGACTACAGCAACCCCTGGCTCAGCCCATTCGAGGAAATGCAGCGCTGGAAAACCCACCCCGCCATTCGCAACGTGCTGGAAGGCGGCAAGCGCATCGGCTACGGCGCACGCGCCATCACCGCAGGTGGTTTGTTGAGCCTGCCCAAGCTCACCTTCCCAGGTGGCGCACTGATAGGCTGCGATGCAGGCACCCTCAACGCCAGCCGCATTAAAGGCAGCCATGCCGCCATCAAAACGGGCATGCTTGCAGCAGACGCCACTTTTGAGGCGGTCGCTCAGGGCCGAGCACACGATGAACTTGCCGCCTACCCCCAAGCCTTTGAGGCCAGCTGGCTTTACAAAGAATTAGCCCAGTCTCGCAACTTCAAGCAATGGTTCAAAAAGGGCCTGTGGGTGGGCACCGTGATGACAGGCATTGAACAATGGCTACTGCCCAAGCTGGGCCTGTCGATTCCATGGACCACTCACCGCACCCTCCCTGACCACCAATGTCTGAAGCCCGCGGCGCGGTCCCCCCGGATCGACTACCCCAAGCCCGATGGCAAGCTGAGCTTTGACCGCCTCAGCAGCGTGTTCATCAGCAACACCAACCACGAGGAAAACCAGCCTGCGCATCTCACCCTCAAAGATGCCTCAGTGCCTGTCGCCCTGAATCTAGCGCAGTACGCAGGCCCCGAAAGCCGCTACTGCCCGGCCGGCGTGTATGAGTACGTGCCCGATGAAGCCACCTCGGGCCAACGGCTGCAGATCAATGCCCAAAACTGCGTGCACTGCAAAACGTGTGACATCAAAGACCCCTCTCAAAACATCGTGTGGGTCACGCCAGAGGGCGGTGGCGGGCCAAACTACAGCGGCATGTAAGCCGGCGGCCAAGAGCCTCGCTGGTACACTATGTTCAGGATTGACATCGTGGGTCGCCATTACGCTGCGCCCCCCCGGCTTTCAATTCAAGAACCAGGAGAGTGCGGCCCTTAGCGCAAAGCTTTAGGCCGCCGCCGAAGGCGCAGCAGCGGTGGGTCACGCTTCGAACGCTCAGGCAAAAGGACTGGTTCACTACCCCGCCGTGGCGGGGTATTCCTCACTGGAGAGAGGCTCACCCCGAGTGAGTCCACCGAAGGGGCAAACAGCCTGGTGAAGCCAGGTCTGTGAATCTCTCAGGTAAAGCGGACAGGGAGGGCATGTACTGTTACCCCAGAAATGCCCTCGGAGTCCGAATCCATGTCAGAAGCCAGCCCCGCAACACCCGTCCCCTGCAAGACCCCTTTGTTCGAGCTGCACAGCGAGCTCGGCGCCCGAATGGTGCCCTTTGCCGGCTATGCCATGCCCGTGCAATACAACGGCATCATCGCCGAGCACCATCATTGCCGGCAGTCAGCGGCTCTGTTCGATGTGTCGCACATGGGGCAGATTCGCATTTCTGGGCCCAACGCTGCAGCAGCCCTGGAGTCCTTGCTGCCCATTGATGTTCAGGGCCTGGCGGTAGGACAGCAACGCTACGGATTCTTCACGGCACCCAACGGCGGGCTGCTGGATGACCTGATGATCACCCGCAGGCAAGACGACTTTCTGATGGTGGTCAACGCCTCTTGCAAAGACGCCGACTTGCGCCACCTGCAAACCCACATCGGCCACCTCTGCCAGATTCAGGCGCTCCCCGAGCAAGCTCTGTTGGCATTGCAGGGGCCGTTGTCAGCCTCGGTGTTGTCTCGGCTCAACCCCGCCATCACTCAACTGGTTTTCATGACCGGAGGCTCGTTTTCATTGCTCGGCGTCGAGTGTTTCCTGACCCGCTCCGGCTACACCGGTGAAGACGGTTTCGAAATCTCGGTCCCCTCTGAACATGCCGAGGCACTCGCACGTGCCTTGCTGAGCTTCCCCGAAGTCAAGCCGGTGGGGCTGGGGGCTCGTGACACGCTGCGCCTTGAAGCAGGCCTGTGTTTGTATGGCCACGACATCCATGCCCATACAACGCCGATTGAGGCGGCCCTCAGCTGGGCCATCCAGAAGGTTCGCCGGCCGGGCGGGGCTCGTGCGGGTGGCTACCCAGGCGCCGAGGTCATCAATGCCCAGCTCACTCTAGGGCCCAGCAACAAACGAGTGGGCATGGTGGGGCTCGAGCGCGTACCGGTGCGCGAAGGCTGCGAGCTGCTCGATGCCCACGGCCACAAGCTGGGCACCGTCACCAGCGGCACGCTGGCGCCCACCGTCAATCAGCCCATCGCCATGGCTTACCTGCCCTTGAACCACGCCATCGTTCATCACGAGGTGTTTGCCGAAGTGCGAGGCAAACGCTATCCCATGCGTGTCACCGCCCTGCCCTTTGTGCCCCAGCGCTACTACCGCGGCTGAGTTCTCAGCGCCGAGTTTTTGACCCCTTTTTTCGACCAGGAGACTTCATGAGCATCAAATTCACCGCCGACCACGAGTGGATCGACATCACCAACCCCGCATTGGCCACCGTTGGCATCACCCTGCACGCCCAAGACGCGCTGGGCGACGTGGTGTTTGTGGACCTGCCAGCTGTGGGCACAGCCCTGAACAAGGGAGAGGTTGCCGGCGTGGTCGAATCCGTGAAGGCTGCGGCTGACATCTACATGCCCGTCAGCGGGGAAGTGGTGGAGGTCAATGAGGTGCTTCGCGACGACCCCTCCTTGGCCAACTCAGACCCCCAAGGCAGCGGCTGGTTCTTCAAGATCAAAACCACCCAAGCCACTGAGCTCGACCAACTCCTCGACGCCACCAGCTACGACGCTTTGTTGAAAACCGCCTGATATCTGCCCTTTCGCAGGAATGCCGCCATGTTGAAGTCTTCCCCTCCCGCCTTTGCCGCGCTGACCCACCTCGAGAACAAGCAGGAATTCATCCCTCGTCACATTGGCATCACGAGGCAAGATGAGTCCGACATGCTGAGCTTGATCGGGGCCCCATCGAGGCGCGCCCTGATCGAATCGATCGTGCCGCGCGCCATCGCGCGCACTCAACCCATGCAGCTGCCCCCTGCCGTGGGAGAGGCTCGCGCCTTGGCCGAGCTCAAGGGGCTGGCGGCCCAGAACCGGGTGCTCAAGAGCTTCATCGGCCAGGGCTACTATGGCACCCACACGCCCGGCGTGATTCTGCGTAATGTGCTGGAAAACCCCGCCTGGTACACCGCCTACACCCCTTACCAAGCGGAAATTTCTCAGGGCCGACTGGAGGCCTTGATCAACTTCCAAACCATGGTCACCGACCTCACGGGGATGGCCATTGCTGGCTCGTCGATGCTGGACGAATCCACGGCAGCTGCCGAGGCAGTGAGCCTCGCGGTGCGGGCCGGAAAGAGCAAAAGTAGCGTCGTCTTTGTTGCAGACGATGTGCTGCCCCAAACCCTGGAAGTTGTGCAAACACGCGCCAAGCCCTTGGGTTTGACAGTGGTCACGGGCCCAGCCGAAGTCGAAGCCCTCCAGGGCATCTCTGGTGGCGTGTGCGCAGCCCTGTTCCAGTACCCTGGGGTCAACGGGGTTGTTCGCCCCTTGCAACCCCTGACCGACGCGGTTCACGCCGCAGGTGGCCTGGCCATCGTGGCCGCCGATCTTCTGGCCCTGACGCTGCTCAAACCCCCTGGTGAGTGTGGGGCCGACATTGCTGTGGGCACAACTCAGCGCTTCGGGATGCCGATGGGCAATGGTGGCCCACACGCTGGCTACCTGGCAACCAAAGACGACTTCAAACGCTCGATGCCGGGTCGATTGGTCGGTGTCAGTGTCGATGCCCAGGGCCGACCAGCCTACCGCCTTGCGCTACAAACGCGAGAGCAGCATATTCGCCGCGAAAAGGCCACCAGCAACATCTGCACAGCACAGGTTCTGCCTGCTGTGGTCGCCAGCTTCTTCGCGGCCTACCATGGCCCCCAAGGCCTGAAACGAATTGCCGAACGGGTTGCCAGCTACACAGCGGTTTTCGCGCTGCAATTGCAGCAATTGGGTTTTCGCGTTTTGAACGAAACAGCCTTCGACACCCTGGAGATCCACACTGCCCACCTGACAGAAAGCATCCTCAAGGGCGCCGTTGACCAGGGTTGCAACCTGCGCCGTGCCAGCGCCTCCACAGTGAGCGTCACGATGGATGAAACCACCGAGCGCAACGATATCGAGACGCTGTGCCGCTTGTTCCGCAGCCTGGCTCCCGCGATGCTGCCTCGGTCCGGTGGTGGCCGCATCACCGACGTGTGGGAGCTTGTCGAAAACGGCGTGAAGCCCCTGTTCTCGGCGGGCCTCATGCGCACCAGCTCCTACCTGAGCCACCCGGTGTTTAACACTCACCACAGCGAAACCCAGATGCTGCGCTACATCCGCAGCCTGTCTGACAAAGACCTGGCTCTCGATCGCAGCATGATTCCCCTGGGCTCATGCACGATGAAACTCAACGCGACCAGCGAGATGATTCCCATCACCTGGCCCGAGTTCGCCAACATCCACCCCTTTGCCCCTCGCGATCAATTACTGGGCTACGACCTTCTTCGCCAGCAACTCGAAAGCTGGTTGTGCCAGGCCACTGGCTACAGCGGCATCAGCTTGCAGCCCAATGCCGGCTCGCAAGGTGAATACGCCGGCCTGCTGGTGATCAAGGCCTACCACGAAGACCACGGCCAGGGCCACCGAGACATCTGCCTGATCCCCGAATCAGCGCACGGCACGAACCCAGCCTCTGCACAAATGGTGGGCATGACCGTGGTCGGGGTGAAATGCGACGTGCAGGGCAATGTCGACATGGATGATCTCAAGGCACGCTGCGAACAGCACAGCAGCCGCCTGGCCGCCGTCATGATCACCTACCCCTCGACCCATGGCGTATTCGAAACCCGCGTCAAAGAGCTCTGCGCTTTGGTCCACCAACATGGCGGGAGGGTCTATGTAGACGGCGCCAACATGAACGCCCTGGTGGGCGTAGCCGCCCCCGGCGAATTCGGGGGTGACGTGAGCCACCTGAATCTGCACAAAACCTTCTGCATTCCTCATGGCGGTGGCGGCCCCGGCGTGGGCCCTGTGGCTGTTGTGGCTGATCTGGTGCCCTACCTTCCAGTGCACCGCAGCGCCGGCCTCGGTACCACTGACACACGCGCCATCGGCGCCGTATCAGGCGCGCCTTTGGGCAATGCCGCTGTGCTGCCCATCAGCTGGATGTATGTGCGCATGATGGGGGCCGACGGTTTACGCCTGGCCACCGAAACGGCCATCCTGAGCGCCAACTACATCGCCGCACGCCTGGCCGACCACTACCCTGTGCTTTACTCCGGCGGCAACAGTAACCTGCGTGGTGGCGGCGTAGCCCATGAATGCATTCTCGATTTGCGTACCCTGAAAGAAGTCACAGGTGTCTCAGCCGAGGACGTCGCCAAGCGCCTCATCGACTACGGTTTTCATGCCCCGACCCTGAGCTTCCCTGTGGCCGGAACCTTGATGGTAGAGCCCACCGAAAGCGAGCCACTGCCCGAACTCGACCGTTTCTGCGACGCCATGATTGGTATACGCGAGGAAATTCGGCACATCGAAACTGGCCGCTGGCCCGCTGATGTCAACCCGCTCAAGGCGGCACCTCACACGGCCGATGTCTTGCTGCGATCAGAATGGACGGCTCCCTACAGTCGCGAAGAGGCGGCCTATCCCGTCTCCTCATTACGTCATCACAAGTACTGGACGCCAGTCAGCCGGGTCGACAACGTCCACGGCGACCGCAACTTGATGTGTTCTTGCCTACCGGTGAGCATGGAGTAAAGCCACCAAAATTGGGGTCAGGTCTAAAGGCCAACCCCTCATAACCCCGTCCATAACCCCATCACTTGGCCCTTCGAGGCGATGCCCATCGGCGCATGAGCCTACTCAAGCGGCGAGAAAGTGCCGAAGCCCGCGCCCTTTCGGCACCTTTCGGCGACGCCAGCACAGGGGAGGCCAGCATCGCCAGGCCGATGTATTCGGCCGCCAGCTCAGCTTCGGTAGCCACCACCATCGGAAAGGTCGGGCCCGGCAAAATCACCTCAAAACCCCCGCCCCCACGCAATCGAGACCTGATGATGCAGGCATCGCGGTGCTTGAGCAGCGCCACCGCAGGCAAGGCATCAGCTTGCAACTCGGAAAGCTGCATCTGAACCAGGCCTGCCTCAAAACCTTCCAGTTTCAACATTTCCACGGCTTGATCGGGAGCGACTTCTCCGCTGACATTCATGCCTGCCAACAAATAAGCGGCCGAACGCTCACGCCGGTAATGCCGGGTCAACCAAAGCACGGCATGAAGCATGGCATCGTCATCCCTCAGGGAATACGAAGATGTGGCCTTATCAAGCGCCGAAATTTCATGGATCTCGCTCAAGTGGCTCCCCTCTCGGCGCGATGGCCACAGGCCCCGAGCTCGTTCAGCAATCGAGCTGTGCCCCAAACCCGCAACGCATCGTTGTTCGTTGGCTAAGCAGGCCCCTGTGTGACGGACTGCACAAGCTTATTGTGAGTTGTGTCACGAACATCCAATTTCCCTAATTGGATGACAAATGCTCCCCATTTTTAATTCGTTGACTTCCGACATGCGGAATACCTCCCGGTTTACAACGTCAAAAAGCGGTCGGGCTGCAGATCAAGGCCTCATCGCACGTCCCAATGCAAAAGAGCGACCAGCAGGTCGCTCTTTTGCCAGAAATTCACAGATCAAAAGCCGAGACTG
Source organism: Burkholderiales bacterium (assembly GCA_947458895.1). Taxonomy (GTDB): domain Bacteria; phylum Pseudomonadota; class Gammaproteobacteria; order Burkholderiales; family Burkholderiaceae_C; genus CANHBY01. The sequence goes on from CANHBY010000007.1 coordinate 7,028, forward strand.
GCGAGCAAATCGTCCACTTCACCCTGGTCTGCGACTACGTCGGTACGACCCTCGGGGTTGACCACAGGACCCGCCAGCTCCAACTTCGGCGTCTGCTCGGCTGGAGCCGCCTGCACCAGCAGACTCACCAGACTGTCTTCGAGATCGGTGGCCAGCGTGACCACCTTGGCTACCACCTGCCCGGTCAAATCATGAAAATCCTGGGCCATCATGATGTCGGTCAGATGCTGATCGACCCGAGACGTTGCCGCCTCCACTTCATTCACAAAATTGATCACCGAACCCGAGGCCACAGCCTTCACGGGATCCGTCATCAAAGCACAGGCGATGCGCCGGGTTTCATCAGCGATGTGTACGTGCTCCAACTTGGCCTGGTCCACCGAGTTCAAAACCTTGTCAGCGGCCTCGCCAGTCTTCTTGGCGATATAACCAAGCCTGCTGCGGGCGTCAGGGAGGCCCACAGCCGCTGCTTGGAGTCTGGGCATGACGCCCAACTGCATCAGCGTATCGTGCAACTGTCGGGTGATGACACCCAGCTGACGGTACACATCAGAGGGGGCCAAGACATTTGGCGCCAAGCCATCGTCTGAGTTGGGGGCTGCACCTTCAACGGGGGTGTTCCACGAAGAAACGTCGTCCATCTTCATTTCGACCTCCTTTAGGCGGTAGCCGCGAGTTTTTGCATGATCTTGATCACCTTTTCTTCCAAGGTGGCCTTGGTGAAGGGCTTGACAATGTAGCCGGCAGCACCCTCTTGGGCTGCGCGAACAATGTCTTCCTTGCGTGCCTCCGCAGTGACCATCAACACCGGCAAATGCTTGAGCGAATCATCTTTTTTAATGGCTGAAAGCAAATCGAAGCCTGTCATGTTGGGCATGTTGATATCGGTGACCACAAAATCAAACTTGCCGTTCTTAAGCATCGACAAGGCCACCGCTCCGTCTTCAGCTTCTTCAGCGTTGTTAAAGCCAGTTTCCTTCAGCAACCCCCGAACAATCCGACGCATCGTCGAGAAGTCGTCAACGATCAGGAATTTCAGGTCAGTTTGTGTGCTCATAGGGGTTCCTCGCTTATGTGCGTGCCTCACACGGGCCTAAATGGTTATCGGGCAGGGTCTGACGAAGTTAAGGGCAAGTTTGACTCGTCAGACGGCTCCAGATCCTCGGATGTTGTGCGGAAAATCCGGACTTCTGCCTCTTTCGTCATCACGATCAAGCTAATCCGGCGATTGGCAGGATGGTTCGGCTCATTCGGCATCAGGAGCAAACTGTCGGCCAACCCCTGAACCCGCAGCACGCGGCCATCAGGCAAGCCGCCCTGCAAGAGCTCTCTGCGCGAGGCATTGGCCCGGTCGCTCGACAGCTCCCAATTGCTGTAACCCCACTCCCCAGACACAAAGGGTTGGGCATCGGTGTGCCCCTCCAGCGTCAACCGGTTAGGCATCTCGGCCAACACCTCACCAATCGCACGCAGTAAATCCCTCATATACGGTTTGACAAGAGCGCTACCACTGTCAAACATGGGCCGGTTGTTTTCATCCACGATCTGAATGCGCAGCCCATCACGGGTCATGTCCATCTGGATTTGTCCCTTGTTCGCAGCCAGTTTCGGGTTGCTTGCCAAGACCTCGCTGATTTTCTTCCTGATTGCCTCGAGCTTGGCACGTTCAATACGATGCTGCTCAGCTTTCAGGGCCAATAGATTCACCGTGTTGCGACGGGCTTCGATGTCCCCGCGCTTGACTTGGCCCGAGGACCGGGTCAGGTCGGTTCCCCCACCCTTGAGCACATGCGCCGAATCCCCTGAGCCGGAGCCGCTGCTCATCAAAGCCACCTTCAAAGGCGCGTTGAAAAAATCAGCAATCCCTTTTTTGTCGCCCTCGGTGGTGGAGCCCAGCAACCACATGAGCAAGAAAAACGCCATCATGGCCGTCACGAAGTCGGCATAAGCGATCTTCCATGCGCCACCATGAGCTGCGTGGCCGCCTTTTTTGATCTTCTTGACAATGATCGGTTGAAGTTTCTTGGCGTCACCAGCCATGTTTCAGCCCCTACTTTTTGCCCTTGACATGGCTTTCCAGCTCACTGAAGCTGGGGCGATCCCCCGAATACAAAACCTTGCGCCCAAACTCCACCGCTACCTGGGGCGCATAGCCCTGCATGCTGGCCAAAAGCGTGGTCTTGATGCACTGAAGCTCCTTCGCCCCTTCATCCATCTTTTGCTCAAGCAAGCCAGCAAGCGGCTCGACGAAGGCATAGGCCAGCAAGATCCCCAAAAAGGTTCCCACCAGGGCTGAACCAATCATCCCCCCCAGCACGGCTGGCGGCGCACCAACCGATCCCATCGTATTGACGACCCCGAGCACCGCCGCCACAATCCCGAAGGCCGGCAAGGCACCTGCCAGCCGCGCAATCGCGGCCACAGGCGCATGCGCCTCGTGGTGATGTGTCTCGATTTCACTGTCCATCAAACTCTCAATCTCGTGGGCATTCAAGTTGCCCGAGACCATCATTCGCAAATAATCCGTGATGAACTCCACGACATGATGGTCGTGGGCCAACGTCGGGTATTTCTGGAAGATGGTTGAGCTGTGCGGGTCTTCGACGTCCTTCTCGATCGACATCAACCCCTCTTTACGAGCCTTTTGCAATAAATCGTACAAAAGTGCCATCAGCTCCATGTAGCGAGCCTTGTTGTAGTGCGACGCCTGGAAGCACGACTTGATCCCAGCCACGGTCGCTTTAATGACTTTGGTCTGGTTGTTAGCCAAAAACGCGCCTCCCGCCGCACCGCCAATGGTGATCATTTCAAACGGAAGCGCCTTTAGGATCACACCGATATTGCCTCCGTGGGCTATGTACACACCGAAGACGCAGACCAGCACAATTCCCCAGCCAATCATCACAAACATGGTTATCAGCTCCGAAGCCCGTCTTGGAATACGGCCCTGCGCCGTTCTTTCAGGAGTTATCGGCCAGGTTCGCCATCGCTTGAGTCGATCTGTTGCGATGCAATAACCCGAATTGTGAGATCGATGAGCCGCTTTTGTCTTTTGCACGCCAGTGTAGTGTCGTGTCAGGGCTGAAATGCCGCTTGCTCGCTTGCCCTCAAACCCGCTGGCGTCGTTGCTTCTCGTCGTCATAGCCTACGCTATGACTCCTCGTCGCGCCTAGCCAGCGGGCTTGATGGCGGCGCGATCAAACGACATTTCAGCCCTGATACGACACTAGCCAGCTCATCACCCTCGCCCCCCCCGTAACCCGCCTAGACAAGACAATGGCACAACAAAATCGGAGCAGAAACAAAGTAGCCAAATCTTGAGAATTCCTTCACGTTGAGCCGCGTCAAGGCGAGCGCTCAGCACGTTTTCTACGATGCACACCAACCCCCAAACTGTTGGCACTCTCATGCGTCGAATCATTGCAGGCCTCCTAATTTGCGTATCCTTGGCCGTGAGCGGTTGCGGCTACAACACACTGCAAAGTTCTGATGAACAAATCCAGGCCAGTTGGGCGGAGGTGTTAAATCAGTACCAACGCCGGGCCGACCTGATTCCCAACCTGGTGAGTGTGGTCAAAGGAGAGTCTTCGTTCGAGCAAAACACCCTCATAGACGTTGTCGAGGCACGCGCCAAGGCAACCTCCATACAAGCCACACCCGAGCTAATCAATAACCCCCAGGCCTTCGAAAAGTTTCAAGCCGCTCAGGGGCAGCTCACAGGGGCCCTGTCACGATTACTGGTCGTCTCTGAAAACTACCCCAACCTGCGCGCCAACCAGGCCTTCCGAGACCTGCAAGCTCAGCTGGAAGGCACCGAAAACCGTATCACGGTCGCGCGCGATCGGTACATCAAGGCGGTGCGTGACTACAACGTGACGGTACGAACCTTCCCTTCGAATCTCACAGCCATGGCCTTTGGCTACAAAGCAAAAGCCAGCTTCAGCGTTGAAAACGAAAAAGCACTGGCATTACCCCCCTCCGTGACGTTCACCCCACCCGCCACGGGTAGCGGCGGCGCTGGCAATGGATCCGAAAAGTGATTGCCTCAACGCTGAAATGGCTGCTCATTTCAGCGACATTTTGTTTTGTGACATGGGTATCAGCGGAGCGCCCCATCCCTGATCTCAGCCATCGGGTCACAGATCAAACCCAAACTCTCAGCCCAGATCAGCAAGCAAGCCTCGAACAACGCTTAGCCGCCTTCGAGGGCCGCAAGGGGAGCCAAATTGCTTTACTGATGGTGGCCAGCACCTCGCCCGAAGCCATCGACCAATACGCGCTTCGAGTGGTCGAGCAGTGGAAGCTTGGCCGAAAAAATGTAGACGACGGCGCTCTGCTGATCGTGGCAAAAGACGATCGCCAAATGCGAATCGAAGTCGGCTACGGCCTAGAGGGTGCTCTCAATGACGCCACCTGCAAACGGATCATCGACGAAGTGATCGCTCCGCGCTTTGCACAAAAAGACTTTATGGGCGGCATAGAGGCAGGCCTGGACAAAATGATGCGTGTGGTTGATGGTGAACCGCTACCGCCCCCCTCAACCTTGGCCAAGGCTCCACCCGAGTCAGCCCTGCAAAAAGTCATGCCCGAACTGATTGTGGTGACCGTCATCATCGGCCTGTTCCTGCGAATTTTCATGGGCATCATGTGGGCCTCACTCTTCACCGGCATGGTGGTCGCCGTGCTGACCTGGTGGCTTCTGGGGACCTTGGCCACCGCTGCCATGGCGGGGTTTTTCGCAGCTCTCGTCAACCTGGGCGTTGGCTCTGGCCTGATCTCCGCCGGCCGTCACGGTGGAAGAAACGACCGCGGTGGGGGTGGAGGCGGATTCGGCGGAGGCGGAGGCGGATTTGGCGGTGGTGGTGCTTCGGGTCGCTGGTGATCAAGCGGAACTTCGCAACAGCCCTGTGAAAGGGCCAGAAAAGACAAAGGCCAGCATTTGCTGGCCTTTGCTTTGTCTCTTCTTTGTACTTTTACTGTGATATCACAGAACCTAAACTGGTCGGGACGGCGGGATTCGAACTCGCGACCCCTTGCACCCCATGCAAGTGCGCTACCAGGCTGCGCTACGCCCCGACTAAGCCTCAAATTGTAGCGTAGTTTCGATCAGACGAGCAAAGCCCGAATAGAAATTAACTCATCGCGAACTTGCTGCCAACTCAGGGGGCCCTCAAGCGACAGAGGGCGCTCAGCGCCCATCTCATCGCGTATCGCTTCGGCAGGCGCTGCCTGGGCAGCTTGCACAACCGACGCCATCTCTTCTGCACCCAGTGAAAAATCGACATCATCCAGATCGTGCAGATCCAAATCCGGGGGTGGCAGCGTGATGGCATCACGCCCAGGGCTCACATCAGCCAGCCGGTTTCGCGCACCGCTGATGGTGAACCCCTCGTCATACAACAGCTCTCTGATGCGACGAATCAATAGCACC
>CANHBY010000008.1 GCA_947458895.1 Burkholderiales bacterium
AGGTAGGGCCGCAGGGCTTCGGGGATTTTGATGGCGCCGTCGGCCTGCTGGTGGTTCTCAAGCACGGCCACCAAGGTTCGGCCTACGGCCAGGCCCGAGCCGTTGAGGGTGTGAACCCACTCGTTTTTGCCTTGCTCGCTCTTGAACCGGGCCTGCATGCGGCGGGCCTGGAAGGCATCGCAGCTGGAGCAGGAGCTGATTTCGCGGTACGTGTTTTGCGCGGGCAGCCACACCTCCAGATCGAAGGTCTTGGTGGCGCTGAAGCCCATGTCGCCTGTGCACAGGCTCATGACGCGATAGGGCAAATTCAGTTGCTGCAACACGGCTTCGGCGTGGCCCACCATGTCATAGAGTGCCGCATCAGACTTCTCGGGGTGCACGATTTGAACCATCTCGACTTTGTCGAACTGGTGCTGGCGGATCATGCCTCGGGTGTCTCGCCCTGCACTGCCAGCCTCTGATCGGAAGCAAGGGCTGTGTGCGGTGAGTTTGATGGGCAGTTGATCGAGATTGAGAATTTGCTCACGCACGCTGTTGGTGAGCGAGATTTCAGAGGTTGAAATCAGGTACTGCTCGGCTTGCGCTACATCGCCCCCACGGCTGACCCAGAACATGTCGTCCTTGAATTTGGGCAGCTGGCCGGTGCCCTCGAGCACCTCGCGGTTCACGATGTAGGGGGTGTAGCACTCGGTGTAGCCATGCTGAGTGGTTTGAACATCAAGCATGAATTGGGCGAGCGCGCGGTGCAGCCTGGCCACGGGGCCTTTGAGAAAGCTGAAGCGCGATCCTGAGAGTTTGGCACCGGTGTCGAAGTCCAGGCCCAAGGGGCCGCCGAGGTCTACATGGTCTTTGGGCGTGAACTCGAAGTGGCGTGGGGTACCCCAGCGGCGCACTTCCACGTTACCCGATTCATCGCTGCCCACCGGCACGCTCTCATGGGGCAGGTTGGGCAGGGCCATCAAGATCTCTGACATGCTTTGCTGAATGGCTTCGAGGCGGTCTGCCGAGGCCTTGAGCTCATCACCCAATCCGCCCACCTGGGCCATCACGGCGGCCACATCACCGCCCTTGGACTTGATCTGCCCAATTTGCTTGGACAAGCTGTTGCGCAGCGCCTGCAACTCTTCAGTGCGGACCTGGATGGCTTTGCGCTCGGACTCGAGGGCTTGGAAGCGGTTGACGTCAAGGAAGGGCTGGGGCGATTTACGGGCTTCAAGCCGTGCAATCACGCCCGGCAAGTCTTTGCGCAACAGATTGATGTCAAGCATGGGTGGCAGTGATCAGAACGTGAAAGGGAACAGAGATTGTAGGCAGCCGTGGTGCACGCGCGCGCAACCTACTGAGAAGCAGCCATGGACTTGTCGCCCAGGCCCAGCGGCAGTGGGAAGCGGATGGTTTCTTCCATGCCAGGCAGGGTTCGCACACTCACTACACCCAGCGCACGCAGCCGCTCGATCACGCGCTGAACCAGCACTTCAGGGGCAGAAGCGCCGGCCGTAAGACCCACGCGGGCGCAGCCAACAAACCAGGCATCTTGCAGATCCTCGGCGCTGTCGACCATGTAGGCCGGGGTTCCGAGACGCTCGGCCAGTTCGCGCAGGCGGGTGCTGTTGGAGCTGGTGGGGCTGCCAACGACTATCACCACATCGACCTGGGGCGACAGGAGTTTCACGGCATCTTGGCGGTTCTGAGTGGCATAACAGATGTCTTGTTGCTTGGGCTCGCGCACCTGGGGAAACCGCTGCTTCACCGCAGCCACGATCTCTGCTGCATCATCGACCGACAAAGTGGTTTGGGTGACGACGGCGATCTTTTCCAGCTGAGAGAGTTGAACACGGGCCACATCGCTCACGTCTTCAACCAAGTGAATGCCCTCAGTCAGTTGGCCCATGGTGCCCTCCACCTCGGGATGGCCCTTGTGGCCGATCATGATGAATTCATAGCCTTCGCGGTGAAGCTTGGCCACCTCCACGTGCACCTTGGTGACCAGGGGGCAGGTGGCATCAAAGATCTGGAAACCGCGCTCCTCGGCTTGCGCCCAAATGGCTTTGGGGACCCCATGGGCGCTGAACACCAGCGTGGCGCCCGGGGGCACATCGTCCAGGTCTTCGATGAAGATCGCGCCTTTGGCTTTGAGGTCTTCCACCACATAGGTGTTGTGCACGATTTCATGGCGAACGTAGATGGGCGCGCCAAAGCGCTTGATGGCTCGCTCAACGATTTCGATGGCCCGGTCAACCCCTGCACAAAAACCCCTCGGCTCAGCCAGCAAGATTTCAGAGGTGGGCATCACAGCACTCCAATCACGTGAACTTCGAAGGTCAGCGGCTGACCAGCCAGGGGGTGGTTGAAGTCGAACAGCACCCACTCATCACCCACCTCCCGCACGGCACCTGCATAGGCTCCTTGGCCGTTGGGGGTGGGAAACTGAACCACGTCGCCCACCGCGTAGTCCTCGTTCGGGTCGCCGAGTTGTTTGAGCAAGGAGCGCTTCACGCGCTGGAGCATGTCGGGGTTGCGCTGGCCGAAGGCCTCGCCGGCCGCCAATTCGAAGGTCGCACGCACACCCTCTTGCAGGCCAATGAGATGCTTCTCCATGGCTGGGGCCAACTCACCCGTGCCCAATGAAAGCGTGGCCGGTTGGTCGTTGAAAGTATTGATGACATCGCGCCCATCGGGCCCGGCCAAGCGATAGTGAAGAGTCAGGAAAGACCCAGCATGAATGGCACTCACAACATTCCTTAAAGGGTAATTTAAACGCGATTTTAGAGGGTAGGAAGGCAAGCGGGGGTCCGCACAATCTTGGCTACCCATGAAAGACATCCCTTCCAACATTCGCCCACGCGAAAAACTCCTCGCCCAGGGGCCCCAGTCCTTGGCCGATGCCGAGCTGCTCGCTCTGTTGCTGCGCACCGGTTACCGAGGCACCCCTGTACTTCAATTCGCCCAGCAATTGCTGGATCAATGCGGTGGCCTGCCGGGCTTGCTGGGGGCCACGCTTGAGCCACAGCGTATCAAAGGTTTAGGGCCTGCCAAGCGAGCTGAGATGGCGGCGGTCATGGAACTGGCTCGGCGCTCGCTCCTGAGCCAGCTGCAACAACACACGGTGTTGTCGTCGGTGGCGCAGGTCAGGGCCTTTGTGGGCATGAAGCTCAGCGCCCTGCCCCATGAGGTCTTTGCGGTGCTGTTTCTGGACGCCCAACATCGTTTGATTCAATGGGAGGAAATGTTTCGTGGCACCATCACACAAACGAGTGTCTATCCACGCGAAATTGTGAAGCGATGCCTGAGCTTGAATGCCTGTGCCGTAATTTTGGTGCACAACCACCCTTCCGGCGTGGCAGAGCCCTCAAGGGCCGATGAGCACCTCACGCAGCAGTTGCAAGCGGCCCTGAGGCTGGTCGATGTGAGGGTGCTCGATCACCTGGTGGTGGGGGGCTCTGAGGTGGTTTCGTTCACTGAGCGTGGTTTGATGTGATTCCAAACACAGGGGTCAAAATGCCTTCCAAACATGCCCTCCAGGGGCTGCAAGCCTTGCAAGATATCAAGGTCGCTCTTGCCGAGGCCGCCAAGGCACAGAAGGCAGCGGAGGCAGCCGCCAAAGCAGCGGCTGAGCGTGCAGAGCAAGAGCGCCACTTGTTCACCCGCAGCGTGGGGCCCGTGACGCCATTGAAGCCCTCACATCAAGCCCTGCGCCCCTTGATCAAAAGCTCCCAACCGCCGCCGTGGCCCTTTCAACGCGAGAAAGACGAAGCCGCCGTGATGACCGATGCACTGTCTGACGAGATGGATGTCGAGTCCCTCCTAGAAACCGATGAGGACCTGTCCTTCCGGCGCAGTGATATCGGCCCTGATATCGTCAAACGTTTGCGCAAAGGGGTCTGGGCCATCGAGGCGCAACTGGATCTGCACGGCCTGCGCCGCGATGAGGCCCGTGAGGCAGTCAATCAGTTTTTCAGGTCAGCGGTTCAAAAGCGGCTGCGCTGCGTGCGTGTGGTGCACGGCAAGGGGCACGGGTCGCCGGGCCGAACACCGGTTCTGAAGGACAAGGTCAAACGCTGGCTGGTGCAAAAATCAGAGGTGATGGCTTTTGTGCAGGCGCGCGCCATGGATGGAGGCAACGGCGCATTGGTCGTGCTACTGCGGCCTTGACGCCGCTGATTGTCACGCTCGGCCGCCTCAGGGGCTCAGGTTTTCAGCGACGGCCCGAATGCCCCTGGCGGCCTCACAACCCGGCACCCAGTCGAGCAAGAGCCGACGCTTTTGAATGGCCTCACGCACCGAGAGATCGATCGGAATTTCACCCAGCAAATCCAGGCGCAAAGGGGTTTCGCCAATGGCATAGGACAAATTCGGGTTCACGAATCGATCCACCACTTGCTGCAATTGACCACGAATGACACGGCCATCACCCACCCGATTCACTTGATTGACCACCAGCTTGATGTTTCGCCGGTTTTGCTGCGAGGCCAACACCTTGATGGTGGCGTAGGCGTCGGTGAGTGAGGTGGGCTCGGGCGTTGCCACAATCAGTACGTCATCGGCCAATGAAATCGCGTAGAGCACCACGTCCGAGATACCGGCTCCAGTGTCGAGCAGGATGCGGTCGAAACGGGGCGCCACCTGCTGAATGACCGCTAGGAGTTTCTCGCGCACATCAGCCGTAAGGCGCGAATACTCGACCATGCCAGAGCCCGCCAAAAGAACAGAAAACCCCCCCGGCGCAGGCAAAATGGCTTGCTCCAGGGTGGCCTTGTGGGTGAAAACATCGTGCAGGGTGATCTTGGGGAAAAGATTGAGAACCACGTCCAGGTTGGCCAATCCCAGATCAGCATCCAAGACCAGGACCTTCTCGCCACGCTTGGCCAAAGCGGCGGCCAAATTGGCAGAGAGAAACGTTTTTCCCACCCCGCCCTTGCCACTGCTGATGGCCATGATGCGGGCACGGCCTGTGGGCGGGGAGGCCGCAGGAGAAGTGGCTGCTTTGGGCGTCGTGTCAAATAACGTGCTCATTCAGGATCCTCAAACTGCAACAGCGTGCCCAGCAGCAAGCCTTTCTCTTCGGCACTGACGCTGGGCATGGCAGGTTGCTCCAGGCAAGCCCGGTTGCGGCCTTCTGCTTTGGCACGGTAAAGCTGCCGATCGGCGCGCTCGATCCACAGGGGTGCCGATGAACGCACCCACTGGGGCGCAAAGGCGCCCCCTAGACTGATGGTGGCGCGAACCACCACCCCTGGCGCCACCGTCACAGACAAGGCCTGTACCTTGGCACGAATGCGCTCAGCCACCGCTTGGGCAAAAGCCGGTGGGCAGTTGGGCAGGATGATGGCGAACTCTTCGCCGCCAAAGCGCGCCACGGTGTCCATCGGACGAACGCAATCTTGCAGGACTTTGGCCACCGCCTTGAGCATCACATCGCCCGCAGCATGGCCGTAGGTGTCGTTGATTTTTTTAAAATGGTCGACGTCGGCCATCAATACCAGCGCTGGCTCGCCCGCACGCGCCACCCGATCGATTTCACGGGCCAAGGCCAACTCAAACTGGCGGCGGTTCGCTTGACCGGTCAGGGCGTCACGGCTGGAAAGATCACAGAGCCCATCAATGACGAGCTGCAGCCAAGGTGCTGATCCCACCTCAAGCTCAGGAGGAAAGGCAAAACCTGCCTGCTCTAGAAGTTGCAAAGCGGTGCCGAATTGAAGATCAGTCATCGGCTGTTCCAGCGGGCGAAATTCAAGGGTGTCGGTGGGGAAGTTGGCAACCAAACCGCAGTGCTTCTTATGGCAGGTGAGTGTAAATGAATCGATCCACGCACCGAGAAAAAAAGCCGCAGCCATCTGATGGCAACACGACAGCATTTATGCACAAAAAATCATCACGGCGCGCGAAAAAAGTCCCACAAATCAAAAAAGCCTGTGAATACCAAGCTCATTTGGCCACCAAGAAGATTCAAGAACGCAAAACTAGCGTCGATATAAAGTGAAGAACCACGAGTTGGTGTGGCTGTTCCGTGAGCCTTCGGGCTGTTGTCTGTGACCTTGGTACCGCCCTGAACTGCATTGGGAGCTTCTATGAGCATTTTGACACCCGCTGGCTTTTCAGCACCCGCACTCGAGGTGGCCTCTGAAAAAATTGACGACGAGTTTGAGTACTCCCCTGCCGATTTTCAGCGAATCCGTAGCCTGATCTACGAACACGCCGGGATCAACCTGCACCCTGGCAAGCATGCGATGGTTTACAGCCGGGTGTCGCGCCGCTTGCGTGTAACAGGGCACAAGTCTTTTGGCCACTACCTCAAGGCGCTGCAGAGTGGCAAGGGGGATGCGGCCGACAACGAGTGGCAAGAATTCGTCAATTGCCTGACCACGAATTTGACCTCCTTTTTCCGCGAGGGGCATCACTTCGTGGAACTCGCAAAGGCCCTGACGGCCCACGGCAATGAGCCCATACGGATTTGGTGCAATGCCGCATCAACTGGGGAAGAGCCCTACTCGCTGGCCATGACGGTCGTGGAGACGTTGGGCCCCAGGGCCCCAGTCAAGATCATTTGCAGCGATATTGACACCCAAGTTCTGGCAACTGCACGCGCAGGGACCTACTTAGCAGAGGCGAGGGGTTTATCACCCGAGCGATTGCAGAAGCATTTTTTACGCGGCAAAGGCGAAAACATCGGCCGCATACGCATCAAGCCCGAAGTAGCCCGCTTCGTGGAGTTTCGGACCCATAACCTGATGGATTCGCATTGGTCACTCGGAGAACCCTTCGACTATGTGTTTTGCCGTAACGTGATGATCTACTTTGACGATAAATCACAACGCGAAGTACTTCAGCGTATCCACGCCACGATGAAGCCTCGCAGCACACTGTTCGTTGGGCATTCAGAGAATTTCACTGACTCCAAAGATCTGTTCATCCTTCAAGGCAAAACAGTCTACCTTAGGACGCAAAAATGATCCCACAATCTATGCCCGCTGGCTCGGCAAGGCTGCAGTATCTGCGTGCGCAAAGCCGAAAGCCGGGTGAGGCCTCCTTCTTTTACTATGAGAACCACTTCAAAAATGAAGCTGTCAAGGTGCTGCCCGGTGAATACTTCGTGTCAACGGAAGACATCCTGATTTTGACGACCCTGGGCTCTTGCATTGCTGCCTGCCTTTGGGATCGTGTGGCCAAGGTCGGCGGAATGAATCACTTCATGTTGCCTGAGGGCTCAGGCGACTCGGGCCGCTACGGCTCATTTGCCATGGAACTTCTGATGAATGAACTGTTCAAAATGGGCGCCACCCGCAGCACGCTGGAGGCCAAAGTGTTTGGCGGCGGTCAAGTGATTAGCTCCATTAATCCGAAGGACAGCGTGGGCGAAAAAAATACTTCCTTCGTACTCGATTATCTGAAAACAGAACGCATCGCCTTGGTTTCCAAAGATGTGCTTGATGTCTATGCCCGCAAGGTCTGCTTCTTGCCGGCCACTGGCAAGGCCATGGTCAAGCGCATATCCACCAGCAACGCGGCGGGGCTGGAGGCACAAGAGCACCGGGCAGCTCAAATAATTGTCCCTCCAGGTACTGGAGGCGGGTCTGTCGTACTGTTCTGATCAAGAAAGTCACTAGAGGATCTAACCATGCCTAAAACCCGAGTCATCGTTGTCGACGATTCAGCCTTGGTCAGAAGCCTGCTCACTGAAATAATCAACCGCCAACCCGATATGGAGTGCGTAGGCGCAGCCCATGATCCATTGGTCGCAAGGGAAATGATTCGATCTCTTAATCCCGATGTGATCACCCTAGACATTGAGATGCCCCGCATGGACGGGATTGATTTCCTGAGCAAGCTCATGAGGCTGCGCCCGATGCCAGTGATCATGGTTTCCACCCTGACAGAGCGCGGTGCCGATGTCACCCTGAGAGCCCTAGAACTCGGGGCGGTGGATTTTGTCGCCAAGCCCAAGATCGGGGTGGCGGATGGTTTGAATCTGCTGGCACAAGAAATCACCGAAAAAATACGCATCGCATCCAAAGCGAAGCTGCTTCGGGCTGCGAATCCAGGGGCCTCAAAAGCCACTGCAGCCACGGCTCGAACCGCAGCGGGTTCGCAACCATCAACACCCCAAAATATCGGTCGCCTGTCTACAGAAAAAATCATCTTTATTGGCGCGTCGACGGGCGGCACTGAAGCCACCAGAATTGTTCTTCAAGAACTTCCTGCTGACTGTCCTGCCATCGTCATCACCCAACACATGCCGCCAGGCTACACACGCAGTTATGCAGCACGGCTCAACAGCTTGTGCCGTATCCATGTGGCAGAAGCCAAAGACGGTGAGCGCATCTTGCCAGGCCATGCCTACATCGCCCCGGGAGGCTTGCACTTGAGCGTCAAACGCAGCGGCGCCAATTACTTGGCGTGTGTAAAAGATGGAGACCCGGTCAATCGCCACAAACCCTCCGTCGAGGTGTTGTTCAAATCAGCTGCTCGCGTGGTTGGCCCCAATGCACTGGCGGTGATGCTCACAGGCATGGGCGCAGATGGCGCCAAGGCCATGCGCGAGATGCTGGATGCCGGCAGCTACAACATTGTGCAAGATGAGGCCAGCTGCATCGTGTTCGGCATGCCTCGTGAAGCGATTGCCGCCGGTGCCGCCAGCGAGGTATTGACGCTCTCAGCCATCGGACCACGCTTGATTGAGCGCCTACGAAGCTCCTCAGGCATGGCGCTCAACCGGGTTTAAGGAAATCTCAAGCCCCACCGTCAATGGGGCAAAAACAGCGCCAAAACGTCGTTCAAAAAATCAAATCCCCTCCCGGTTGGCTCAAGCCGTCCCGACTCACATCGCAGCCAACCACGCCCAACAGCCTGGTCCACCACAGACGCCACCACAGACCATGGCAGCCCGGTGCGATCGGTGAACATGCGCATCTCGAAGCCGTCTTTCAAGCGCAGCGCGTTCATCATGAATTCAAAGGGAAGCTCGGCCCGCGGGACCTCGGTGTCTTGGGCTAACGCCTCTCCCATCACGGCCTGGGCCATGTAGGCCAAGGGGTCTCTCAAGCGCACTTGGCGAATGACACGGTGGGGGTAGCTCAATTTGCTGTGGGCCCCAGCGCCAATGCCAAGATAGTCGCCAAACTGCCAGTAGTTGAGGTTGTGTACACACCGGTGCTCACCCCTTGCGAAGGCTGACACCTCATAGCGAGCCAGGCCAGACGCTGAGGTTTGGGCCGTGATCAGGTCCAACATGTCGGCGGCCATATCTTCATCAGGGATCGCCGGCGGATGCTGGGCGAAGTAGGTGTTCGGCTCAAGGGTCAGGTGATAAATCGAAAAATGCGGGGGACTGAAACTCAGTGCCTGCTGAAGATCAGCCTCGAGTTCACTCATGCTCTGACCGGGCAGGGCATACATCAGATCGATGTTGTAGGCGTCAAAGGCAGAAGCCGCCTCCTCAACCGCAGCGAGCGCCTGATCGGCATCATGCACCCTGCCCAAGGCGCGCAATTTGTCGTTATTGAAGCTCTGTACACCCACCGACAAACGGTTCACACCCGCCTGCCGGTAAGCCTTGAAACGCTCCTGCTCAAAGGTGCCAGGGTTGGCCTCGAGCGTGATCTCACAGTCAGGCTCCAGGGGCAACAGCGAGCGCACATGCCCCAACAACTCGTCCACCGCCTTGGGCTCGAAAAGGCTGGGCGTGCCGCCCCCGATGAACACACTGTGAACCCTGCGCCCCCATACCAATGGCAAGGCTGACTCCAGGTCAGCCCGCAAGGCCTGGATGTACTCAGCCTGGGGTGGCCGCGCACCCGCATGGTCAGATCGGATACCCCATTCATGCGAATTAAAATCGCAGTAGGGGCATTTTTTTAAACACCACGGCAAATGAATGTAGAGCGACAAAGGCGGCAGGGCCGAGAAATTCAAAGTGCCCATGCGCATGTAGCGCGCCAAGCGCTCTGAGGGTGTCTCACGAACGGCCGAAGTCTCCGCCCTCACAACAGGCAATTCACGCAAACCAAACCTCGCGCATCAGTTGCAGCATCTGCTGCGCGGCCAGGGCACGGTGGCTGTGCTCATTCTTCACTTCAGGCCGGAGCTGGGCCACGCTGCAGCCAAGCGAAGGAATCAGCACCAGGGGATCGTAGCCAAAGCCGCCCTCCCCCATTGGGGCCTGCAACACCTCGCCGGCCCAGCGCCCGAAGGCCACGAGCGGCTCGGGGTCATCAGCCGAGCGAACCGCCACGAGCGCACTCACAAAGCGCGCCTTGCGGTTGGCTTGGCCAAGCATGTGCTCAAACAGCACACGGTTGTTGGACTCATCACTCTCAGACTGGCCGAAAAGGGTGGCGTAGCGGGCCGATTTGACCCCTGGCCGGCCACCCAATGCATCCACACACAAACCCGAGTCATCAGCGATAGCTGGCGCCCCGGCATGGGCTGCCGCATGGCGCGCCTTAGCCAACGCGTTCTCAATGAAGGTGTCATGAGGCTCTTCAGCCTCACTGATGCCCAGAGCGCCCTGGGTGATCAGTTGCAGGCCCAGCGGCCCTAGCAGCACTTGGAGCTCAAGCAGTTTGTGCGCATTGTTGGAGGCCAGAACCAGCTTCAAGGTTGCACCCTCAAGCCGCCGCCAGAGCCAGGCGTTGGGCTGCCACAAGCTCTCGAATGCCCTTGTCTGCCAAACCCAGCATGCGACTCATCTCGTCACGCGAGAAGGCGGCCCCCTCGGCTGTTCCCTGCACTTCAACGAAACCACCCGCGCCGGTCATGACCACATTCATGTCGGTGTCGCACACGGAATCTTCACTGTAGTCGAGGTCCAACAAAGGGACGCCTCGCAAAATACCCACCGACACAGCAGCCACCGCGTCTTTCAATGGCGATGCTTTCAAAACCCCCTCAGCCAGCAGCCAGCTCACAGCGTCGTGGGCGGCCACGTAGGCGCCCGTGATGGCTGCCGTGCGTGTACCGCCATCGGCCTGCAAGACATCGCAGTCCAACGAGATGGTTCGCTCCCCTAAGGCCGCCAAATCGAACACAGTGCGAAGCGAACGACCAATCAGGCGCTGGATTTCTTGCGTGCGACCAGTCTGCTTGCCCCGGGCGGCTTCGCGGTCACTGCGGGTGTGGGTCGCGCGAGGCAACATGCCGTACTCGGCAGTCACCCAGCCCTCGCCGCTGCCTCTCTTATGAGGCGGCACCTTCTCCTCGACCGAGGCTGTGCACAGTACACGGGTATCGCCAAACGACACAAGCACTGATCCCTCTGCATGCTTGGTGTACCCACGCACCAGAGAAATTCGACGCAAAGCATCTGCTGCGCGCCCTTGGGCGCGCTCAAAATCACCACTGCTCATGACAACCCCTATGTTTTTTTCTGTTCTGACGAGCGCCGGATGGCCTCGTTGATTTCCTTGATGGAACGCTCGATTTCAGCGTCATCCAGCTCAGCTTTGGAATCATGCCCCAGCATGCTGGCCTGAATCGTAGAGGCAAACACCTCCTCGCCCAGGGAACGCGTTGAGATGCCTGCCGCCTCGCCGTCCGCTGAGGCCTCCCACTCGACAGCTAACACCGAGACGTTGTCGCACCGAACGCCACCGAGACGAAGCGCCTGCTCTACCAATTCGGGGACGGCATCAGAGAGAACTTTGGAGGTCAGTTGGTGCGTGATCTGATCATCGCTCACATTGCCCCACAAGCCGTCGGAGCACAAGAGGAGGCGGTCTCCGTCTTGCATAGTCAATGGGCCTACCGTGTCAACCACGGGCTTGCCAGGGCTACCCAGGCAAGTGAAGAGCACATTGCGATTGAATTTATCCCCCACGGAGCCCTCATAACTCAGCGAGTCTTGTAGTTCCGAATAGGAGTGGTCGCGCGTGCGAGCGACCAGTTTGTCACCCCGCACCAAGTAAAGCCGGGAATCTCCGCAATGAGCCCAGTACGCTAAATTGCCCTGCAAGATGCAAGCCACGATGGTTGTACGAGGTGTGTCGATCAGAGCCTTTTGGGTGGCATATCGAAGCAATTGATGGTGCCCAGCCATCATGCTCTCCTGGAGAAACCTCAAGGGGTCCGGCAAGCAGGGCTTGCAGTCACGCTGGAACATTGCAGCCATGGTTTGAAGAGCAAGCTGCGAAGCGACCTCCCCCTCGGGGTGGCCACCCATTCCGTCGGCAAGCGCGAACAGGCCAGCGTCACGGGTGTAACAATACCCGAGCCGGTCTTCGTTTTTTTCGCGGCCACCTTTTCGGCTGACTTGATATAC
>CANHBY010000009.1 GCA_947458895.1 Burkholderiales bacterium
GAGGCCGGCCGGCCACGCCTGAGCGAGCCAATGCTGTGTAGGCGCCAACCAGTTCCTCCAGGGTGGTGCCGGCACCGCCGAGGATCAAGCTGAGGTTCGGTGTGGCGCCTTGCTGCATGCGCAACTTCAGGCCGGCATTGCGTAACAGGGCTGTGAAGCGCTCGGGGCCAAGGCGGTCCAGCAGGTCGACGGCCGGCACGTTCAGCGAGCGTTGCAGTGCCTCACTCAAACTGACCGGGCCCGAGAAGGCCGCCTGAAAATTCCCGGGCGCGTAGCCCCCAAAGTTTTGAGGTGCGTCGATCAACAAACTCTCAGAGTGAACCAACCCCTCGTCCAGCGCCATCGCATACAAGAAAGGTTTGAGGGTAGAGCCTGGCGAGCGCACGGCCCGCACCATGTCGACATGGGCCGATCGGGCGGAATCCTGGAAGTCGGCAGAGCCGGCGTAACCACGCACGGCCAAGGTGTCGTTCTCTACCACCAGGGCGGCGATGGAAACCTGATCAGGAAGGCTGGGCAAGCGGTCGAGCAGGATCTGCTCGATTCGAATTTGAACGGCTGGCTCCAGGGTGGAGTGAACCTGACTCACCGTGTTCTGACCGGACTTGAGCTGCTCGGTGCGCAGTCGCTCGGCTGCCAGGGGGGCCAGCCAGCGCGCACGCAGGGGCGGTGCAAACACGCGCTCCATGAGCGCCTCAGCCACCGTGTCAGCAGGCCAAACACCGAGAGACTGCATGCGATTCAAGACCTTGTCGCGTGCGGCTTGCGCTCGGCCGCTGGCACGGTCGGGCCGCAGGCGTGAGGGGGTTTGAGGCAAGGCCACCAGCAAGGCGGCCTCGGCATGGCTGAGGTCTCGCGCCGACTTGCCAAGGTAAGCGCGGCTGGCCATTTCAACCCCCTCGACCTGGCCGCCCATGGGAGCACGGTTGAGGTAGAGCGTGAGGATCTCGTCTTTGCTCAAGTGCCATTCCAATTGAAGGGCGCGAGCCATTTGTTTGAGCTTGACGCCCACACTTCGGGAGTTCTTGGCGGGCTGCAAAATACGCGCCACCTGCATGGTGAGCGTGGAGCCCCCTGACACGATGTGCCCCTGCACACCCCACTGCCAGGCCGCGCGCCACAGCGCGACTGGGTTGATGCCCACATGCCAACGAAACCAGCGGTCTTCATAGGCCTGCAGGGCCTGCACATAAAGGGGCGAGACAGCCTCTAGGGTGGTCGGCTGGCGCAGGGCGCCATCCGTGCTGGGCCAACTGCGCAAAGGGGTGCCATCTTCGGCCAGCACCACCAAAGTGCCCGGGCTGGTGGAGCCCGTGAAAGCCTGCGGTGGTAGCGGAAAGGCGCGGTCCAGAGCCCACGCCAACACCAGCAACGCCGCCAGGCCCATGAAACCGACCCGAAACGCAAGAGGTGTCCCCCGCACCTTGCGGCGCAGGCGAGCCAGCGGTGGGGACATGAATCGCTTCATGAGGAAACTTATGCCCTCCAGCCCCTGCACCTGCCTCTGACCGACTACTTCGGATTGACCACGGTGATGTCGCTCTCTGCCTTGCCCACGCCACGCACTTCAGGGCGGTACATGTCTTCAGCAAAGGCGGCCGGCACCACGAACTTGCCGGGGGTGACCACCCGCAGCACATAGAAAACATCCAGCTTGTGTTCATCGAGTTGAGCGGCTGCGACGAATCGGTCATCACGGAACTCGGTGTGCTTGATGCGTTGGTTGCCCATGGCTTGCCCCACGTTGACACCGTCCACATTGAACTCGCTGGCCTGCACCCCCTGGCTGAGGTTGAGATTTTCGATCTCCATGCCTGCCGGTATGCGGTCCACGATGAGGCCGTCTTTGATGCGCTGTTTGGCGCGAACACGCAAACGCACGACCAGCATCTCACCGGTTTTGAACTCCCGGCCTGACACCGAGTCACCCTTGGGGGTCCACCAAGTGCGCTCGATCAGGATGCGATCGTCGCGCTGGGGCAGAGGCTTGATCGGATAGCCCTCCACTGCCACCTCGGCAAACAAGACCTCATGACCATGATTGACCAGCCTGAGGCCGTGCTTCAGATCAGACACCGCGATCATGCGCTGCTGGGCCGTGTCACCGGCCAGTTTCTCGGTCTTGCCGGCGTGCTGCAATTCAGCCTGCCAGGACTGATCAGCACTGACGCCAGCGGCACGCGCAGCAAGGAACAATGCCAGGCGTTCCTGAGTGGAGAAATAGCTGCGCTTGTCGAAGTCATCACTCAAATCCAGAAGCAGGTTTTCACGCCGTGCATGGCTGAGCTTGAAACGGTGCAAGAGCGCATAGGCCATGGCGTGGTCGCGCACCCTGGAGCCATAGTCACCCAACCACTCGCCATATTCCGAGAGCCCGGCGCCCAGGCCGTAGCCAAGCTGCATGGCGTCGTCGAGCGCCACCTTGGCACGGGCCTCATCACCCATGAGCTTGAGGGCCAGGCTCAGGTGCACCAGCACCAAAGGCGAGCGCGCATTGGCACGGTGCTCATCAAAGAGTGAGCGCAAGGTGGCCAAGGGCGCTTTTTGCTCACGCGCCAAAATGAAGCCCGCGTGGGCCGCATCGGCCAATCGCTGATGGGCCAGGCGCAGTGACTCCACATCACGGTAGTCGGTGATGCGGCCCTGTGCATCGCGGCGAATGTCTTTCGGGGGCTTCATCTGCTGGCCCGGGGCTCGCTGAAACTGCTCCAGCAGCGAGGCCACGGCGCGTTGGTGCATGCTCTCTGGCACAGCGAAGCCGGCCTCGCGGGCGTCTTGCAAGAAGCCAGTGACATAGGCACTGAGCCAAGCCTCGTAGGAGTTGTTTGCCGCCCACAGACCAAAGCCGCCAGAGCTCTGCTGCAAGCCCGCCAGCCGGCCGAAGGCCACATCCAGCCGCGCGGCGCGCTCCTCGCGGGTCAGCGGCTTGATCTTGAAAGCCTGCGCGGCTGCTTCATCAATGAAGACCAAGGGGTAGGCGCTGCTGGTGGTTTGCTCCAGGCAACCATAGGGGTACATCAACAAGCCCCGAACGGCTGAGCTCACATCAATAGGTGGCTTGTTTGACAGCGTCAATCCCACCGTCGATGAGCCTGCCCACAAGGCATCGGCCAGGGTGGGGTCCAGCTTCACGCTGCCCTCAGGCTCGAGCCGCACGCGCTTGACTTCACGCACCCGCGGCGTGGCCGGCTGCACCTGAAGAGCCGCTTCGCGCACGACCTTGAGCTTGCCCGCCGTGACGGTCAGCTTGATCGGCGCCAGGCCTTCGGCATCGGTGGCCTGAGCCTGATAGCGCAACACAGTGCGCTGCTTATCGGCCAGTTTCAAAGGAGCGCTCGAGCCTGTGATGCGCAAAGGTGAAGCCGCTTCAATGTTCACCGACACCTGCTGATCGCTGCCCGAGAGGTTGGTGACATCCAGGGCGATCGTGGCCGTGTCTCCGGGGGTGATGAAGCGAGGCATCGACAGCTCGGCCACCAGCGGGGCGGCCACGGTCATCTCGGCCTGCGCATTGGCATAACTGTCGGGCGTGCTGGCCACAGCCATCAGGCGCAGGGTGCCATTGAAGTCAGGCAGGCTCAGCGGCACGCTCGCTTCGCCATTGGCATCCAGCACCACCGGTCCACTGAACAGGTCGACCAATCGAACCTTGCGCGGCATGCTCTGGGTGTCACGCACGCTGGCGTCGCCCCCGAAACGCTGCTTGGCCAGGTTGCCCTCCATCGTCTCGATCAGCTTGCCGTACAGATCCAGCAAATCGGCGGCGAAACGATGTTTGCCAAAGAAATAATTGACCGGATCAGGCGTGGCGTAGTTGGTGATATTCAAGATGCCCACATCCACCGCCGACACAGTGACCATGGCCTTGCGGTCACCGCCTGCCACAGGCTTGCCAGCGGCATCAGAGAGTTTGATCTTGATGGGCACGGTTTGCTCGGGCACGGTCTTGTCTGGCGCGGTCAGCGCGAGCTTGAGCTTGCGATCTTCACGCATCAAAGGCAGATGCACCAAGCCAAGCGCCCGGGCTGGCGTGACCCGATCACCGGCGCTGCCAGGCCGGAAGGCCACCACACTGATGTAGAGGTCATGGCGCTGCCAACTGGGGTCGATGGTGATGTCCAGCGGCGTGCCGTTGGTGCGCACGGCCAGGCGGCGTTGATACAAAACGCGGTCGCCCTCGACCGTGACCAGCGCCTCGCCATCATGGGGTGGCGTGATGGTGAGCTTGGCTTTGTCGCCCGGCTTGAAGGGCGCGCCCTCCAGCTTGAGTTGAACGCGGTCGGGGCGGTTGCCCACATCATCTTCACCCTGCGCCCCCCAGCCTGCATAAAAGCGATAACGAGAGGTCAGGCCGGTTTCGGGATCTTTGAGTTCCAGACGGTAGCGGCCATAGCGCACCGGCAGGCTGATCTTGGTGCGCTCCTGGATGGCCAGGCTGCGGGCTTCGGTGAGCTCTTCTTCCAGGTTGTAGCCACTGTTCCAACCGCGGTCTTCGTCATAGCGCCAATACCAGCGGCGGTCCTCGCGAACCAAACGCATCTGAAGGTCTTTGACCGGCACCAGCTTGCCGGCGGCATCGACGCGGATCAGCTCGAATTCAGCCAAGCCGCCCTCCTGGGCCACGTCGCGCTCGAACAGCGGCCGCAAGCCCACCAACACCGGTGCAGGCCACCACATGCGCTCCACCGAGCGAACCACAGGGCGCCCGCCGGACTCCAGCAAACTGAAGCTGGCCCTGACCTTCATCGGCGAATGAACATCGCCGGTCTCATAAGGCACCTTCACCAAGGCCTTGCCGTCGTCGCCCAAGGGGCGCTCCTCAATGCTTTGGCGTTCACGAGCGGAGTCGTCTTCCACATCACCAAACAAAAAGCCCGGCCAGGCCTTGGCCACAGGGTTGCGCAACCGCTCTGTGACCACGAGGCCCAGCAAACGATTGCCAGAGGCCGGAGCGCCATAGAGGTAGTCGCCCTGAACCTTGACCATGAGCTCCTGCTTCTCGCGCAGCACCGTCTCGGGCGCATCGAGTGCCAGCTTCATGCGCTCAGGCAAAAACTCTTCCACTGAAAAACTCCATTGCGCATCAGGCTTCTTGGCGCCGGGGTCGGTTTTGGCCTCCAGCAACCAGCGACCCGTGGGCGCGTCGGCAGGCAAGCTCAACACTTGCTGGTAATAGCCCGAACCGGTGGCCTGCGGCCGCACCAATTGGGTCTGCACCGGCTCACCATCAGGCTTCTTGAGCACCAGCGTCAAGGGTGCTGCTGCGGCCCCCTCGGCTTGAGGCAAGACCTTGCCATCGGCATCTCGCGCCAACACCGACACGGTGAACTGCTCGCCAGGGCGGTAGAGGTCTCGGCCGGCATACACAAACAATTTACGATTGCGCGAAGGGTGCCCACCGATGTCAAACTCAGACAAATCCAAGGCCGGATCGCGCAGCGCCAGCACCGACATCTCTTTGCCACGCCGCGCCAACACCGCACGTGCCTTGGAGGTGTCGCCGGTGAACACCGCATGCCCATCCTGGTCAGACTGAACCTGCGCGAGGGACTTGCCCGCCGCATCAATCAAGCTCAGCTCCAGGCCCCCAATGGCCGTGCCTTTTTTGAGCGAGGTCGCAAACACATCGGTCTGGGCGGCATGCCGATGCAAATGAATGCCAATGTCAGTCACGTAAAAATAAGTGACCTGAAAATCCCAACCGAAACGACCCGGCTGGTTCATCACTGCCACATAAATACCGGGCTCTTGCAGCTCCTTGATTTTTTCAACCGGCAGGAAGCTCACATTGCGGCGATTCCGGCGAGCATCGGTCGTGAACCGGCTGGCATAGACGCTGGTGGAGGTCTCTCGCAACTGGTCCAGCTGATAGCCTGACACCATCCCCTTCAAGCGGCGCTGGCCATTGTCGACGTAATCACCGCCCTCCTCATCATCCATGCCATCCTGTTGGCTGGGGCTGGACATGCGCCCCCCGACCTTCTCCAAAAAGCCGGGCAAATCTTTGTCGTTCACGCGTAAAAACTGAACATCCACTTCGGGCGTATTGACCGTGACCACCGGCAGCCCACCGTTTTGCCCAGCCGGCAGCACCACACCCTTGCTGGCAAAGTAAAACGACTCCGGCATGGCCTCAGTTTTGACGCTGCAACGCTGCGGTGTGGCCAAGGTGGCCGAACCCACCGAAGCGAGCTCGCCAGACAACTCAATTTGGTACTCCCGATCAGGGCTGACATAAGGCAGGTAAAGCACTCGAGGGTTGTCACCCAACACCCAGTTGGCCTCCACCGGCTTGGCATCTTTAGTGCTTTCATTGGCCTTGATCAGCTTGGCCCAGGCCTGCGAACGAGCCAGCGGCTGAGTGAACATGACAGCTACCGCCGGCGCCCCATCAAACAAGCGAGGCTTGCACTCAGCCAACGCAAAAGCCTGCGGGCTGCCGACCTCCGCATGAGAGGGGCGCTCCATGCTGGGCGAGCCCTTAAAGGCGTACCAACCCCCAGTTGCAGCCGCCGAAAGTGCCAAAAATACAGCCCACCTGATGCTTTTTTTCATGGTCGGGTTTCAAAATAGAAAACGAACACAGTTGGCTAGCATGCCACAGCAGCCTCGGGGGAGGAGTGACGATGGATCAGGGTAGGATACCAGGCTCTTGCAGCTCCATGATTTTTCAACCGGCAGGGCTGTCGATGTGTGCCATCGCTGGTTCACTCGCGTGAAGGAGCTTTGAAGCTTCAGCGGTCTGCGCGGGCGGATAGCCAGCGAACCAATGCCTCGCGGGTCACGGCCAGAACCTGATCGTTACCTGCGCTGGTCTCCAGCCAAGCCACTTCAAGCCGACGGAATGCGTGCTCGAAATGCCCACGTTCGTTGCCAATTTCCAGCACCAGCACACCGATGTCAGACAAGTTCGCAGGCGCATCGCGCACGATGGTGCGTATCAGGTCCATGCCGTCTTCACCTCCTGCAAGTGCCAGTTCAGGCTCGCAGCGGTACTCTGGCGGAAGTTCCGACATGCTCTGGGTGTTGACGTAGGGAGGGTTGCACAGGATCAGGTCGTAGGGGCCTTCGACCTGAGCGAGCAGGTTCGATTGGATCAGCCGGATGCGTTGCTGCAACTTGTGTTTTTCAATGTTGATGCGTGCAACTTCCAGCGCATCGGGGGAGATGTCTGCGGCATCAACGGTGACCTCTGGGTAAGCCATGGCCGCAATGACAGCCAGGCTGGCGTTGCCGGTGCAAAGGTCTAACACCCGCTTGGTTTGATCCGACAGCCACGCATCGAGAAGGCCCTCACCCTCGCCGTCCACCAACAATTCAGCGATGAATGAGCGCGGGACGATGGTGCGCTCATCCACATAGAACGGCACGTTTTGCAGCCATGCTTCTCGTGTCAAATAGGCCGTTGGCTGGCGCGTTTCGATTCGCTGGCTGACCAGCTTCTCCACCTCGGCCTGGGCCTCTGGTGTTACCTCTTTTGAGGCTTCGCGCTCAAGGCCATCCCAAGGCATTTTCAACGACCACAAAACCAACCAGGCAGCTTCATCAAAGGCATTGGTCGTGCCGTGCCCAAACGAAACGCCCGCCTGTTTGAGGCGGGCGCTTTGCGCGTTTATCAATTCAATTAATTTCATTCGGGTGGGATATCAAGAGTTATTTCAGTAAAGCTGGCTTCATCGTCATCAGGCTCATCATCGAGCACATGGATTCGGGACCCATCAGGCACCTCATTGTCCAGCCGCCACAGCAAATTGGAGGGGGAGTCAGCAGAGGCCAGGCCCTCTTCACGCGTGATTTTCTTCTCTTTGATGAGACGCGCCAGATCGCTCTCAAAAGTTTGGCAGCCTTCAGACAGGGATTTTTCCATGGCCTCTTTGACGCCTTGAAAGTCGCTCTTCTCGATGTAGTCTGCTACCAACTTGGTATTGAGCAAAACTTCCACGGCTGGAATACGGCTGCCATTATCCGTAAGCACCAAACGCTGAGAAATGATGCCGCGCAAGCCAGCCGCCAAGTCAGCCAACAGCGCGGCGCGCGCTTCGGGCGCGTAAAACGACAGAATACGACCGAGCGCATGGTAACTGTTATTCGCATGCAGGGTGGACAGCACCAAATGGCCAGAAAGGGAGTATGAGATTGCGGCCGTCATGGTTTCACGGTCACGAATCTCGCCGATAAAGATGCAATCTGGGGCCTGCCGCAAGGCATTTTTCAGGCCGATCTGCAACGACTGGGTGTCACGCCCCACCTCGCGCTGGTTCACGATGGATCGCTTATTGGAGAACAAAAACTCAATCGGGTCCTCAATGGTCAGGATGTGGCCGCCAATCTGCTGGTTGCGATGCTCAAGCATGGAAGCCAACGTGGTGCTTTTTCCAGTACCGGTGGCCCCGGCCATCAAGATCAGCCCGCGCTTTTCGAGAACCAAACTGCTCAGGATAGGCGGCAAACTCAGGCTTTCCAGTCGGGGTATATCCCACGGAATTCGCCTAAAAACGGCCGCCACGGTGCCCCTTTGTTTGAACCCGCTGAGGCGAAAGCTTCCTACACCAGCCAGACCAACCGCGACATTCACCTCACCGGTTTCGTCGAGCTCTTCGAGCTGGAGCGGGGAAAGCACCTCCGCAAGCAGTTGGCGCGGCTGCTCTGAGTTCAGGGGTTGATCGTTGACCTGAAGAATCCGCCCATTGATTCGGATGAGCACGGGTGCATTCACCGACAGATAAACATCAGACGCGTTCTTGTCTGCCATCAGTCGGAGCACACGCTCCATGTTGCTGCCTTGCATCTCCCGTCCTTCCGGCCTTGAACACTGCAGCGATCATGCAATGCCCACGATGAACGCATTGCGTGGATTTGAAACGCAAACCCCGCTTAAACCTTAGTTTCGTAGCAATTCGTTGATGCTGGTTTTGGCCCGAGTTTGCGCATCAACCCGTTTGACGATGACTGCACAGTAAAGGCTATGGGAGCCGTCTGCGCTGGGCAAACTACCGCTGACCACGACCGAGCCGGAGGGCACACGGCCGTAAATGACTTCGCCGCTGGCGCGATCAAAGATTTTGGTGCTCTGGCCAATGAACACACCCATCGAAATGACCGAGTTTTCTTCAACAATCACGCCCTCAACAATTTCAGAACGAGCGCCAATGAAGCAGTTGTCTTCGATGATGGTCGGGTTAGCCTGCATGGGCTCGAGCACCCCGCCAATCCCCACGCCGCCGGAGAGATGCACGTTTTTGCCAATTTGGGCACATGAGCCCACGGCGGCCCAAGTGTCCACCATGCTGCCTTCATCGACGTAGGCGCCGATGTTCACGTAGCTGGGCATTAACACCACGTTTTTGGCGATGAAGCTGCCGCGGCGAGCCACCGCTGGCGGCACCACCCGAACGCCGGTAGCACGCATGGCGGCTTCGTCCAGATTGGCGAACTTGGTGGGAACCTTGTCAAAGAAGCCCAGGTCGCCGGCGCGCATCATGACGTTATCTGAAAGGCGAAAGCTCAGCAACACTGCTTTCTTGACCCACTGGTTGACGCTCCACTCGCCCACGCTCTTGCGCTCAGCCACGCGAATGCGGCCCGAATTGAGGTCATCAATCACATGCTCAACGGCCTCGCGGACCTCGGCGTTGTCGGGGTTCAGGGTGGCGCGGTTGTCCCAGGCGGTGTCGATGATGGATTGGAGTTGTTGGGTCATGATCGATTCAAAGAGGAATTTTCAGCGCTTGAGAGCGCGAACAAAGGATTGGATGCGTTCAGCAGCTTGCAGGCACGACGCCAGCTCGGCCACTAAGGCCAGCCTGATACGGCCTGCGCCCGGATTGACGCCATGGGCCTCACGGGCCAGCAGGCTTCCGGGGAGAACGGTCACATTGTATTGAGCGAGCAGCTCGCGAGCGAAATGCACATCGTCCATGCCCGGGGCGCACTTGGAGACATCAGCCCAGAGATAAAAGCCCGCATCTGGCAGCGCGACATCCACCACCTCTGACAACATGGGGGTGATCTGCTCGAACTTCAGCTTGTATTGGGCGCGGTTGTCAGCCACGTGGGCTTCGTCGCCCCAAGCCGCGATGCTGGCGTGCTGCACAACGGGGCTCATGGCGCAGCCGTGGTAGGTGCGGTAGCGCAAAAACTGAGCCAAAACTTGTGCGTCGCCAGCCACAAAGCCCGAGCGCAAACCTGGCACGTTGGATCGCTTAGACAAACTCGTCAGCACCACCATGCGCTTGAAATCGTGCCGGCCGAGTTGTTGGGCCGCTTGCAGCGCACCCAGAGGTGCTTCATCACGGAAATAGATTTCCGAGTAGCACTCATCTGAAGCGATCACAAAGCCATGCTTGTCGCTCAAGGCAAACAGCTGCCGCCATTCGTCCAGCGGCATCACGGCCCCCGTGGGGTTGCCAGGGGAGCACACAAACAGAAGTTGAGTACGCGCCCAAACCTCATCAGAGACCTGATCCCAGCGGGGCGCAAAGTTGCGCGCCGGATCACTGTTGGCAAAAGCGGTTTGGGCACCCGCCAGCAGGGCCGCTCCCTCATAGATTTGATAGAAGGGGTTGGGGCACACCACGGTGGCATTTTTGCCGTGAGGGCCCTGCACATCAATGACTGCCTGGGCCAGCGAAAACAAGGCCTCTCGGGAGCCATTGACTGGCAACACTTGCGTGGCCGGATCCAGCGCCACCTGATAGCGCCGTTGAGCCCAGCTCGCGAGGGCCTGCCTCAGGGCAGGCTCGCCGGCGGTGGCAGGGTAATGGGCCAAGCCGCTCAGGTGTTCAGTGAGAGCGCGCTGAATGAAGGCCGGCGTGGGGTGTTTGGGCTCACCAATCCCCAGGCTGATCGGCGTGAATGCCGGATTCGGTGTGATGTCCTGCGTCAGGGCACGCCAGCGCTCAAAGGGATAGGGATGCAGTTTTTCAAGCAGTGAATTCATGCGGCAGATCTCGCCTTGGATCGCTTCAAAGGGTGATGCCCTGAGCCAAGCTGGCGCTCTGAGATTGGCCTGGCAACACCACGGGGGATTCTGGCTTCCAGCCCTTTTTGCGGTGTTCCACGATCACATGGGTGTGAATGCCGCCGCGAACATACCAACGCGCTGTAATGCGCACAAAGCGTGGCCGCGCAGCCTTCACCAGATCATCGAGGATTGTGTTGGTGACTTTCTCGTGAAATGCGCCTTCGTTGCGGTAACTCCAGAAGTACATCTTGAGACTCTTGAGCTCAATGCAGTATTTGTCGGCAATCACCTCGATGGTGAAGTGAGCGAAATCGGGCTGGCCGGTCAGGGGGCAGTTACAGGTGAACTCGGGCACCTGGAACTGGATCACATAGTCACGTTCAGGTGCAGGATTCGGAAAAACATGCAGCTCTTTGCTGGCCACACTGGGCGGCTGGGTGGGGGCGACACGCTGAGCCGGAGCGGTCTTGGAGGCAGATTGAGGCTTCGATGCGGAATTGGCCATGGTCAACAAACAGTAAGGGCAGGTTTGCAAAAATGCTGCGCTGCATAAAAAGGCCGGGTTGGGCACGTATGCGCAGGGGCAGAATGTTATTATCCGTCTCTTAGCGACACCGTTTTCAGATTCATTTTTTCCAAATAAATCAAAGACTTACGGATTAGGGTCTGTTCGGAAAGTCGTTGTCGGGCAGAAAATGGTCAATCAGAGTGAGCTGCAAGGCGCGAAGCACAGCAATACCAGCAGGTATTGCGAGCATTTGCAAAGCTGCAGATCTCTTCAAGAGACCGTTTTATGGCTGGCGAGAACTTTCCAAACAGGCCCTAATGAGCTGGGTGTCTTCCTTTCTTGATGTGTTAATCGCCCTTCGCCCATGCGTCTGAACTCCATCAAGC
>CANHBY010000010.1 GCA_947458895.1 Burkholderiales bacterium
ACTGCTGACGCCTTTTTTTGGAGCGAGCCATGAAGCGTTTTCACATTCACCTTCACGTTGAAGATCTCAACGTCAACATCGGTTTTTACAGTAAGCTTTTCGGCGCCGAGCCCGCGCGCGTCGAGAGCGACTACGCCAAGTGGATGCTGAACGATCCTCCCGTGAACTTTGCCATCTCGACTCGGGGCCAAGGTGCCGTCGGGCTGGACCACCTGGGCATCCAGGCCGAAACACCGCAGGAGCTGGCCGAGCTCAAAACACATGCAGCCCAGGCTGACTTGGCGATGCAGGATGACGGGGCCACCTCTTGCTGTTATGCGCAGAGCGAGAAACACTGGGTCACTGACCCCCAAGGCGTGGCCTGGGAACATTTTCAAACCCTGGCCAACATCCCGGTGTTTCGCGAGGAGTCTCCCGCCGCGGCTGCGCCAGAGGCCAGTGCTTGCTGCGCTCCCAAGGCAGCCCCAGGCCGCCCTGTGGGCGTTCCTGTCAAATCCTCTTCTTCTTGCTGTTGAGTTGATATCCATGTCTACCCAAACGACCCACGTTCTCATTCTGTGCACCCACAACTCCGCTCGCAGCGTGTTGGCCGAGGGCATGCTCAACCATCTGGCTGCGCGGCTGGGGCGCGATGTGCGGGCTCACAGCGCGGGCAGCGCGCCAAGTGGGCGCTTGAACCCCTTGGCGTTGGAGGCACTCACTGAGGCGGGGGTGGATGTCAGCGGCTATCGCAGCAAAAGCTGGGATGAGTTCACGGGCGAGGGCGCGCCGCCCTTGCGTATCGTGATCACGGTTTGCGACAGCGCCGCGCAGGAAGCCTGCCCGGTGTTCATGGGGCCGGCCTCGGGTGCGTCGCCCGTCAAGGTTCACTGGGGCTACCCTGATCCATCAAATGCCCTGGGCGGTGATGAAGGCAAGCGGCAGGCCTTTGAGCTCACCCGCCAAGCCATCGGTTATCGCATGCAGCAGTTGCTGCAACTGCCCCTTGAAACCATGGACGACGCCGCGCTGCAATCTGCCTTGCGTACCATCGGCCAAAACTGATCGGCTCCCATGTTCACACTGCGACAACGCCTCCTGGGTGAGGCTCTGGGAACCGCGCTGCTGTTGGCGATTGTGATTGGCTCAGGCGTGATGGCGGAGCGACTGGCGGGCGGCAATGTGGGCGTGGCCTTGTTGGCCAATACCCTGGCCACGATGGCGGGTCTCTACATCCTGATCGAAGTCTTTGGGCCTGTGAGTGGCGCGCATTTCAACCCGGCTGTGAGCCTCATCATGAGCCTGCGCGGCGAGCTTGCCTGGCGGCTGCTCGGGGCTTATGTGCTGGCCCAATTGCTGGGTGCGGCCTGTGGTGCTTGGTTGACCCATGCCATGTTCGAGATGCCGCTGTGGCAGTGGTCGACCAAGGTCCGCACGGGCCCAGCCCAGTGGCTTGCCGAGGGCGTGGCGACTGCGGGCTTGCTCCTGGTCATTTTGCGTGCGCCGGCCGCGCGTGTGGCAGCCTCGGTAGCTTGCTATATCGGGGCGGCTTATTGGTTCACGTCCTCCACCTCATTCGCCAACCCTGCTGCCGCCTTCGGCCGCATGTTCAGCGACAGCTTTGCAGGCATCGCCCCTGCCAGCGTGCCGGGCTTCATGGCGGCCCAGCTGGGGGGTGCTTTGCTGGGGTGGTGGATCCATCGGCTGTTGGGTCAGGCGAACGAGGTTGCCTTGTCGCCGTATCAAGCAACTCATCGCCCTGTTTGCCATGCGCCATCTTCGTTTGAAGAAACTCGAGCCTGAGGCCTTGCCTTGCACGGAGGGGGGCCCCTTCGCACCCTGGGCCTGGTGGCTGCTCTGCGGCCTGTTGCTTCTGGGGGCAGTATGGCCATTAGCCCTAGTGTCGTGTCAGGGCTCAAATGCCACTTGCTCGCTGGCCCTCAAACCCGATGGCGTCGTTGCTTCTCGTCGTCATAGCCCAAGCTATGACTCCTCGTCGCGCCTGGCCAGCGGGCTTGATGGCGGCGCGATCAATCGACATTTGAGCCCTGACACGACACTAGGGGGTTTGCAGGGCCCGTGGTGTTTTGCGCTGGATTGGCAGCCGGCTTCAGTGTGGTCCCAGCCCTGGCGTTGGTGGACACCGGTGGCTGTTCACTACAGCGGCTTGCACTTGGGCGCCAATTTGGCCGGCTTGCTTCTGGTGGCCCTGTTGGGGGCGGCCGCGGGCCTGCCTGCTCGCGCGGCCCTGGCCTGGTTCATCGCTTGGCCGCTGACCCACCTGGGGCTTGCTCTGCGGCCTGAGTTGCTGCACTACGGTGGCCTCTCGGGCGTGCTGCACGCCGGGGTGGCGGTGACTGCAACTTGGTTGGTGTGGCGTCGCCAAGGCTTGCCACGCTGGGTCGGCGGGGCCCTGGTCTTGGGCCTGGCCGTCAAAGTTCTGAGTGAAGCGCCTTGGGGGCCGGTGCTGCAACATCCACCAGGCTGGGACATGGCTGTGGCGCCGTGGGCTCATGCCACTGGCGCGCTGGCGGGCCTGTTGTGCGGCACCATCGCGAGCCTGGGGTTGGCGTATCGCAGCCGCTCAAACTGAATACCCCCTGCCTTGGCAGCAGGGGGCTCAGGTGCTCAGCCCTTGGCGCACTCGGAAAGGAACTTGTTCCGGTCGTCACCCTTGAGGCCTTTGGCGGCGGCTTCCTTGCTGCAAGCGCCGAGCTTTTCGCCTTGGGTCTTGGCTGCAGGTTCTGCGGCCGCAGGCTTGGCCTTCAGGCACTCGTTCACGAAGGCTTGGCGCTCCTTACCTTCCAGCTTCTTCTCACCTGCATCCTTTTGGCAGGTGGTCATCTTGTTTTGCTGAGCGGTTGGCTTCTTGTCGTCGGCAGCCCAGGCAGGGGCAGCCGCGCAGGCCGTTGCGAGTGTCAGGGTGATAAGCAGGTGGCGCATCAAGGTCTCCTCTGTGGTGAAAACCGTCAGCATAGAGGGTGAGGTGCCTTCCTGGAAACTATTCCTGCCCCGTTTGCTCAGTCTTGGGCCATTTTTAGACGTCAGGTTATGGGTGCATGAAGCCGGGTCCTTGGATATTCAAAGGGGGCTGCCTTTTCCGAAGCTCTGTCAGGCCTTCCTCGGTGATTTCATCACATCCACGGACATTCAAATTGCGCAGGTTGGGGAGCTCCATCAGGACCGGCAGGTTGTCGTTCCCGAAGAATCGCCGCGTATCGGAAAAATCCAAAGATTCAAGCTGTTGGAGCCTCAGTAGCGGTGACGGGCGATTGGGCCCGGGCCTGGCCAGGCGATCGTAAGCCAATCGATGCATATCGCCTAAGGTCAGCGATTTAAGCTGAACGAGAGCGCCCAGGTGTTCTATATCGCCGGAGCCGATGCCGGTACACCCGCTCAAATTCAGGTTTTCCAGATGCTCAAGGGTCTGCAAATTGGCAAGGCCTTGACCACGAACTTTGGTGCACCCGCTGAGGTCCAGCGACTTCAAGTTGGGGAGACGTTCAATGGATGCCAAGGCGGCATCGGTAATTGCCGTGGAGTTACTTAGATTCAGGCTTTCTAAAGGAAGCTGCTCCAGGCGTCTCACGCAATCGTCCGTGAGGCCTGTGGCTAGGCTCAGGTCGAGAGACTTGAGGTTGGGCATCTCAGAAAGAGCTGCCAGCTGCTCGGGCGTGATGGGGCCGGTGACGGTGATGCGCTCAATATTCGGTGCCCCTGCTGCCAATGCTGCGAGGCGATCGCCAGGGACTTTGACCGATGGTATAGCCAATGAGCGCAGCCTCTGCGCCAGCCCCATGCCATTCAGAACGTTATAGAGCTCGTCAGTGAAGTTCACGACGCCACTCATGTCAAGAGACTTGAGGCTCTGGGCGTTTTCGAGAAGTTGCAATTGCTCTGGGGTGACGAAGCCGGTGAGCTTGATGTGATCAAGGTTGGGAAGGATTTCCATAGCCGTGACGATATGTTCACCTTGGATTTCGATGGTTGCTGCCGCTTCACCAAATGCCTTGCACAGGCCCTTATCGGTTGAGAGAATGTGCAGTTGTTCCTCGATCCCTAGTTCCGCCCAAATCTTGGCGCGCACATTTTCTGGCAATGCGGCTAACTCGAGTTTGTCTGGCAATGCTGCAGCTGCCGTTCCGTCTGCCACTTTCGGTCGTTTCGCCCCCCCCTTCAGCCCACCTTGAAACCACCCCGAGCCGTCATCGGCCTTGTAAAGGAGAGCCCCTGTGGGCCGGCCGGTACTGGCGTCGAGTGCTTTGAACCGGCTCTCACCTTGCTCGAACTTTCCTGTCAAGACCTGACCCTCAACGGTCTTGACTACATCAAAGCTTTGCCCATTGACGGTGGCCTTGCCTCGGGTTTGGCTGGCGTTGCTCCACGCCACCCCGGCCAGATCTTGCCCAGCAAGCTGTGCTGGCGATTTGGGCGTGGTGGGGGCTGCCAGGGCGGCCTCGGCCTCGCTCGCGCGGCTCAGCTGGTCCTCGAGTTTCTTCACCTTTGGCAGCAAGCTTTTCCCCTCCGGCGTTAGCGTGCCAGCAGGCAAGTCCTCCAGGCCCTTTCGTGCGGTGCGCAGCAATGGGGCCAGCTCTTGCGGCCTGGCGCCTTCGCCTGCGCGTTTGACCAAGCTGTCCCAGGCCGCTCTCGCGGCTGCGGGCACCTTGGCGCCCAGATTGGTGAATAAATTCCCCAGGCCGCCTAGAACAGCCTGATCCGCCACACTGACCACTGTGCCCACCGCGCGACCCACCACTCGGCCGGTGGCGCCCAGGGCGTTGCCGCCCACGCGGGCTGCGGTGGCCGCGGCTCGGCTCACCGCGCTGCCCGTCACCCCAATGCCCGGAATGAAGGCCATGGCCACCCCCGCTCCGGCCATGACTGCGGACTCCCACACTGCATCCGTCCACTCGTCGCGTGCTTCTTCCATGGCCTTCTCAAGCACCGTGGGGTCACGCCCTTGGGTCCTGAGTTGGTCAACCACAAACAGCTGCTCGGGGGAGTAGCCCGGCTTGTGCGTGCCGGTGTGGATCGCATTGCCAATGCCCAGCGTAAAGATGCCCATCAGGATGTTGCCGGCGGTGGACAGATGATCCCGGTTCACATGGATGGGCTTAAGGATCTCACCGGCTCCTTGGCTCAACCGTCCCATCCAGTGGTTCAGGTCATAGAGGGCTGGGGGCTGGGCATCGAGCCAGCCCTGCCAGTCTTCCCTGTTGTACTCGGGGTTATCGCCCAGGGCCCGCAGGGCATCTTTGTTTTTCGTTTGCTCGGGGCGGAGGATGATCTTGGCCGCATCGATCATGGCTTGCCGGGTGGCCTTGTCGGGTACAGCTTTGTCAGCAGGCAGCTGATCCCATTCGGCGCTCTCAGGGCTGAGCTGAGCCAACAGGTTCACACCGTTGTCGCCAACCAGGTCGTTGTGCATGTCGGTGGTGGGGCCCTCCAACAGGTCCATCAGCGCCCAGGCGCTTGGGTTGTTCAGCGTGGAGGCAGCCACGCTGAAGTCTTGTTGGGCGGCTGAGGGCATCTGGGTGGCCTGGGCGTAGGGCGCCACATCAGCTTGGCCATCGAGCCAGTTTTGCCAGTCTTCCTTGTTGTAACGCGTTTCGTCCTCGCCCATGACCCTCAGAA
This sequence comes from Burkholderiales bacterium, assembly GCA_947458895.1. Taxonomy (GTDB): domain Bacteria; phylum Pseudomonadota; class Gammaproteobacteria; order Burkholderiales; family Burkholderiaceae_C; genus CANHBY01. The sequence continues at coordinate 5,614 of CANHBY010000010.1, forward strand.
CATCGAGGTTGTCCGCTTGCTCGGGGCTGGTGGCAAGCTTGGCTGCGTCAATGTACTTTTGGCGCTCTTCGTAGGGCACAGCTCTGTCGTCGCGATCATTGGCCAGTTGGTCCCACTCCGGGCTATCGGGGCTCAGGTCAGCAAGTTTTCCGAGGCCGCTGTCGCCAAAAAAATCGTTCTTCCAGTCATAATTCTTCCCTTCCAGGTAGTCCATGATGGCCCAAGCCTTGGGATCGTTCAGCGTGCTCACTGCGCCCGCAAAGGCTTGTTGCTTTGCTTGCAGCTCTTGGCTCAGCGCCTGGGCACGGTGGGTGGGGGAGATGACCTTGGGGGTTCCATCTGCATTCCAATCACGGTAGGCTTGATTGGCTTGGCCTTGCAGCGTGCCGAGATTCTCGCGTTGGCCCACCCAGGGGTCGGAGATTTGCTTGGTTTGAAAGCTCCAACCAGCCTCAGGTGGGAACTTGGCCGCCAGATCGGTGGTGAGCTGGCCCACGTTGTCGGAAGTGATGGGGCCATTGGTTTGGGTCCATTCATCCACGAAGGCTTGCTGCTCAGCGCTCATGGGCTCTTCTGCACCGTCTGTGGTGCCGCCGAGCAAGCCGCCGTTGGATCTCTCCTGCTGCAAGTAGGGCACATAGATCGTGCCGATCTGGTCGGTCTGGCCCAGGGAGCCCGCCTCGGCCTTCACTTGGTTGGCCACCGAGTTGTAGGCAAAGAGGCTGAGCTGGTCAGAGCCTGTGCCGCCACCCAGCAGCGATTGGTAGTCAAAATTCTTCGGGTCCACGCCAGAGGCCACTGGCGTGGTGCCGGTCTCGTAGCCAATGCGTTGGGTGAGCGTGGTGATGGCGGTGCTGAGTTGGTCGGGCGTTGGCTCTGTGCCAGCGGCCAGGCCCCCGAGAGATGAGTCAAGCCGCAGCAGGTTGGTGGCTGCGCGTTGCACCACCGTCTTCTCATCCAGAGTCAGCGAATCGAAGCCGCTGGTGCAGAGCTTTTGCGAGAGGTCGGCGAGCTTCTTTTGCTCGTCGGGGGTGAGGGCGCTCGGGTCGGCGATCTGGCCGCTGGCGGTCAGGCTGGAGAGCAGGAAATCGCTGGGCAAGGGGTTGCCGTAGTAGGCGATTTGGTCCACCAGGTGTTTGTTGCCCGCCAGGACTGCGAAATCAACGCGCCCATCGCCCACACCATCAGTCTGCTCAAGGGCATCGAAAGCGGTTTGATCCATCTGGGCCAACTCAGCTTGATGCTCGCCGCTGATGTTGCCGGAGGTCCTGCCCTGGCTGAACTCCTTGAAGCTCAGCTTGCCGTCGCCATTGAGGTCGAGGTCCTTGCGCAGGGCGAGCACAAGCCAGGCTTTGGCTGTGGTGGAGGGCTTTGCAGGGGAGGGGTTCTCCTGCGTGCCTGACAAACTGGTTCCTGGTGCGGATGCTGAAACGATACGGCTGGTCATGGTACGACTTTGAGGTGTGCTGGGGTAAAGCGGCCCGGTGCGGGGAGCGAAAGGGCGATATTTTGACGGTGAACCGAGAAATAAGGATCGGTCCACCCCCCGTTCGCGGGTGTGATCAGCCTAGGGCGTGCCAAGGCTCAAAAGGCGCTTGCTTCCGCTGGCAACGCCTGATGAACGCTAAGAATTTTTCACACGAGCGCCATCACCCTTTGGGGTGAAAGCGCTACGCACCCGAGTGGGCAGCGCTGCGGCGCGCTGGCGGCGTTGCTCCGCCTTGCGGGCAGAAGCCCGCAGCGTTGTCGCGCCTTACCAGGCCACAGCAGCGCTGCCCACTCGGGCGCGCTCAACTGCGGTTCAACAGGCACGCTCGATGAGTTCAATCTTGTAACCGTCAGGGTCGACCACGAAGGCGATGACGGTGTTGCCACCCTGAACCGGGCCTGCCGGGCGCGTGACCCGGCCACCCACTGCAGCAATTTTCTCGCAAGCCGCTTGAGCGTTGGGGACTTCAATGGCAATGTGGCCGTAGGCGGTGCCCAGCTCATACTGCTCGACACCGTAGTTGTAGGTCAACTCTAGTTCAGTATGGTCTGGGTTGCTGCCGTAGCCCAGAAAAGCCAAAGAATACTTTTGCTCGGGCCGGTCCGTGGTTCGCAACAGCTGCATGCCCATGACTTGCGTGTAGAAGTTGATGGCACGCTGAAGGTTGCCCACGCGAAGCATGGTGTGAAGAATTCTCATGGAGCGAGATGGGCTGGGTGGTGGCCGGGGCCACCGTTTGACAAATCACACATCAATGTTCGCAGCCCGCAGCGCATTGCTTTCGATGAATTCGCGGCGAGGTTCCACCTCATCGCCCATGAGCATGGTGAACACCCGATCAGCCTCAATGGCGTCATCAATTTGCACGCGCAGCAGGCGGCGCACGTTGGGGTCCATGGTGGTTTCCCAGAGCTGCTCTGGGTTCATTTCACCCAGTCCCTTGTACCGTTGGCGGCCCACAGCGTTTTCGGCTTGTTGAAGCAGCCAGGCCATCGCCTGCCGGAAGTCGTTGACGCGGGTCTCTTTTTGCTTGTCACCCTCGCCACGCTTGACCACCGCTTCCTGGCTGACGAGACCCTTGAAGGTTTTGCCAGCCGTGCTCAGGGCTTCGTAGTCGGCGCCATGCACGAAGTCAGAGGTGATGACGCTAGAGCGAACATTGCCGTGGTGCATGCGGCTGATGCGCAGAATGTGCTTGTCGGTGCGTGAGTCAAATTCAGCGAATACCTGCGCCTCGTGCAAAGCAGCTTGCAGGCCTTGGGCTGAGGTTTCAGCCGCTTCGAGCGTATCGAGGTTAAGGGTGAGCCCGTTGGCAAGGGCGCGCAGGGCTTCCACGTCCATCCAGTTGCTCAGGCGTGAAACCACGTTGTTGGCCAGCACATATTGGCGCGCCAGCACTTCGAGCGCTTCGCCTTGCAACACCGCCGAGCCGGCCACGCCGGTGTCGAGTTGGGCATCTTTCAGGGCGACCTTGAGCAAGTAGGCATCCAGCTCATGGGCATCCTTGAGGTATTGCTCTTCCTTGCCCAGCTTGACCTTGTAGAGCGGCGGCTGAGCGATGTAGATGTGGCCACGCTCAACGATTTCAGGCATTTGCCGGTAGAAGAAGGTCAGCAGCAGGGTGCGGATGTGAGCGCCGTCAACGTCCGCGTCAGTCATGATGATGATGCGGTGATAGCGCAGCTTGTCGGGGTTGAATTCTTCCTTGCCGATGCTGGTGCCCAGCGCGGTGATCAGCGTGAGAATTTCGTTGCTGGTCAAGAGCCGCTCGAAGCGCGCGCGCTCCACATTGAGAATCTTGCCGCGCAGCGGCAAGATGGCTTGGAACTTGCGGTCCCGCCCTTGCTTGGCCGAGCCACCTGCCGAGTCGCCCTCCACGATATAGATCTCGCACAAAGCAGGGTCTTTTTCTTGGCAGTCGGCCAGCTTGCCGGGCAGGCCCATGCCGTCGAGCACGCCTTTGCGGCGTGTCATTTCACGTGCCTTGCGCGCGGCCTCCCGAGCGCGAGCAGCCTCCACGATCTTGCCGCAAATGATCTTGGCGTCGGTGGGGTTTTCGAGCAGGTAGTCGGTCAGGGCTTTGCTGACCACTTCTTCCACAGGCCCGCGCACTTCGCTAGAGACCAATTTGTCTTTGGTCTGGCTGCTGAACTTGGGCTCGGGCACCTTCACTGACAACACGCAGCACAGGCCTTCGCGCATGTCGTCGCCAGTCACTTCAACCTTGGCCTTCTTGGCCAACTCGTTGTCATCGATGTATTTGTTGATGACCCGCGTCATCGCGGCACGCAGGCCGGTCAAATGGGTGCCCCCATCCCTTTGAGGGATGTTGTTGGTGAAGCACAGCACGTTTTCGCTGTAGCCATCGTTCCACTGCATCGCCACTTCAGAGGTGATGTTGGTGCTTTGCTCGCTCATACGCTCGCCAGTGGCGTAGAACACGTTGCTGTGCAGTACCTTCTTGCCCTGGTTGATGAAATCAACAAAGCCCTTGACGCCCCCCGAGAAGGCGAAGTTGTCTTCGCGCTGAGTGCGCTCATCGACCAGCCGAATCTTGACGCCGTTGTTGAGGAAGCTCAGCTCACGCAGGCGTTTGCTGAGAATGTCGTAGTGAAAATCGATGTTGGAGAAAATTTCCAGGTCGGGCAGGAAATGCACCTCGGTGCCCCGCTTCTCGGTTTCGCCGATCACCTTCAGGGGCGAAATTTCAAAGCCATCGCGCCTCTCTAGCAGGCGGTCTTGCGGCACACCTTGCCTGAACTCCATGTAGTGCACTTTGCCCTCGCGGCGGATGGTCAGGCGAAGCCACTTCGAGAGGCCATTCACGCAGCTCACCCCCACGCCGTGCAAGCCCCCTGAAACCTTGTAGCTGTTCTGGTTGAACTTGCCCCCAGCGTGCAATTCGGTCAAAGCGATTTCGGCCGCACTGCGCTTGGGCTCGTGCTTGTCGTCCATCTTGACGCCAGTGGGAATGCCGCGGCCGTTGTCAGTGACGCTGATGGAGTTGTCAGAGTGAATGGTGACGACGATGTCGTTGCAGTGGCCAGCCAGCGACTCATCAATCGAGTTGTCGACCACCTCAAAAACCAAGTGGTGCAAACCGGTGCCGTCTGAGGTGTCGCCGATGTACATACCTGGCCGCTTGCGCACGGCTTCCAGACCCTCCAAGATCTGGATGCTGCCTTCACCGTAGCTGTCTACCGCCGGCACGGTTGCGGCATTGTCGAGAGATGAATCGGATTCGGGGAGCTTGCTGGTATCGGTCATTTTTGTTTCCAGGAACGGCGCGCAGAGCACGCTGGCAGGGCTGGCAGTCAGGGCAACAACTCGGGATCAAATGCGCATCGGCATCACCACATACTTGAAGCCGGGCTCTTCGGGGATGGTAATCAAGGCGCCCGAATTGGTGTCTTGCAGTTCGATGGTCACCATGTCGTTGCTCATGTTGGACAAGGCGTCGATCAGGTACAGCACGTTGAAACCGATTTCAATTTCGTCGCCACCGTAGTCGATTTCAATTTCCTCTTTGGCCTCTTCTTGTTCGGCATTGGTCGAGGCGATACGGAGCAGGCCAGGCTCGATGTTGACACGAATGCCCTTGAACTTTTCACTTGTGAGAATCGACGCGCGCTGCAAGCTGGAAAGCAGCAAGGTGCGGCTGAGCGTGACGCTGTTTTGATGGTTTTTGGGGATCACGCGGTTGTAGTCGGGGAACTTGCCTTCCACCAGCTTGCTTACAAACTCCATGCCGCTGAAGGAGAACTTGGCTTGGTTACCCGCAAAGCGCATTTCGATCGCGTTGTCTGGGTGCGTTGGTTCCTCGCTCGACTTTTCGCTGTCACGCAGCAGGCGTTGCAACTCCAAAACGGTCTTGCGGGGCAAGATGACCTCTTGCTTGGGGATGTCCGAGTCAAGCGTGGCACGGGCTAAGGCGAGGCGGTGGCCATCGGTGGCCACCAGCGTCAAATTCTTGCCCTCGGCCACGAACAAAATTCCGTTGAGGTAGTAGCGGATGTCTTGCACCGCCATCGCGAAGTGAACCTGGTTGATCAGGTTCTTGAGCGTCTTTTGGGGCACGCTGAAAGTGGGGCCAAAATCAGCCGCTTCCTGCACCAGCGGGAAGTCTTCGCTGGACATCGTTTGCAGGCTGAAGCGGCTCTTTCCACCTTGCAAAATCAGTTTGTTTTGGTTGTCACTCAGCGTGATGAGCTGGTCGCTGGGCATCGAGCGAAGGATATCGATCACCTTGCGTGCACCCACCGTGGTGGCAAAGCTGCTGTCGTCACCATCCAGATCCAGGTTGGTGCGAACCTGGATTTCCAAGTCTGATGTGGTCAGCTCGATCAGACGGCCCGCTTTGCGAATCAACACGTTCGCCAGAACGGGCATGGTGTGCCTGCGTTCCACGATGCCCGACACCGCTTGTAACGCGGTCAGCAATTTGTCTTGCGTGGTCTTCAACACAATCATGTCAGCCTCTTAAATCAAGGGTTATAGGTGGAGCGATTTATCTTGCAAAGGATGATTCTCGCTTGGTCTGTCAAAACGCGAACTGTGAGCAATTACCTTGGCGAAACCCTGGCCGATGGGCGAGGGCGAGTGGGCGGCGGGGCAGCGCA
>CANHBY010000011.1 GCA_947458895.1 Burkholderiales bacterium
CCAATCCCTCCTGCCTTAGGCGATCAAACAGGTCCTTCAAGGCGCGGTGAGGCGCAGCTTGAAGGGCTGGATCAGTACCGGGTTCAGGAATACTCATGAGCCCACGCAAACGAAGACGTGGCAGATGGACAACGTGTTGGGCGGCCTGCGACACCTCTTCTGGTGCAAACCCGTGCTTGTGAGGCTCGTGGCTGATGTTGACTTGCAGACAAACCTGCATGGGCGGCAAATGCGCTGGCCGCTGGGCGCTGAGGCGTTCGGCAGTTTTGAGGCGGTCGACCGCATGAACCCAATCGAAATTTTCAGCCACCACCCGCGTTTTGTTGCTTTGCAGTGGGCCGATCAAGTGCCAGGTGATTTGAGAGCGCAAATCCGCCAGGGCCGCGATTTTTTCCAGAGCTTCTTGAACGTAGTTTTCACCAAAATGCCGCTCACCGGCTTCAAAAGCCGCCCTCACCGCCTCCGGGCCGAAGGTTTTGCTCACCACCAAGAGCGTGACACTTTGCTCGGGCCGACCGGCCGCGAGGCAGGCCGTTGCCATCTGCTGCCGGACTTGTTGTATGTTGTAAGAGATCGTAGCCATAATGACCCGAAGTATGTCGCACCGGCCAGTTTCAAAGGGTGAAGGCCCCTTGACTCCGGACACGCTGCGGATTTTTACAGCCCTCCTCGCCTTACCCTACCGACATGGACATTACTCAACTGCTGGCGTTTTCAGTCAAAAACCAGGCCTCTGATTTGCACCTCTCGGCGGGCTTGCCGCCCATGATTCGCGTCCATGGAGATGTCCGCCGCATCAATATCGACCCCTTTGACCACCGGCAAGTTCATGACATGGTGTACGACATCATGAGTGACTCTCAGCGCAAGATATACGAGGAAACGCTGGAGTGCGATTTTTCATTCGAAATCGAGGGCCTGTCGCGGTTTCGGGTGAATGCCTTTAACCAAAACCGGGGTTCGGGAGCTGTGTTCCGAACCATTCCGTCCAAAATCCTCACCCTTGAGCAACTCAATACGCCGCGCGTGTTTGCGGAGCTGGCGCTGAGGCCACGCGGCTTGGTACTGGTGACAGGCCCCACCGGCTCGGGCAAGTCCACCACGCTGGCGGCCATGGTGAACCACCTGAACGAAAATGAATATGGCCACGTGCTGACCATCGAAGACCCCATCGAGTTCGTGCACGAATCCAAGAAGTGCCTGATCAACCAGCGCGAGGTCGGGCCACACACCCGGAGCTTTTCGAATGCTCTGCGCGCGGCCCTGCGCGAAGACCCTGACGCGGTGCTGGTGGGTGAGCTGCGCGACCTGGAAACCATTCGCCTGGCGCTGACCGCTGCTGAAACGGGCCACTTGGTTTTTGGCACCCTGCACACATCGAGCGCAGCCAAAACCATCGACCGTATCGTGGACGTTTTCCCGGCCGCCGAAAAAGACATGGTGCGAACCATGGTTTCTGAATCCCTGGTGGCCGTGATATCTCAAACCTTGTGCAAAACCAAAGATGGCTCCGGCCGGGTGGCGGCGCACGAAATCATGCTCGGCACGGCCGCCATACGGAATTTGATCCGGGAAAACAAGCTGGCCCAAATGTATTCCACGATGCAGACCAGCATCAACGTGGGAATGCAAACGCTGGACCAAAATCTCTCCGAGTTGGTCAGGCGTCATTTGGTCTCCCCAGCCGAAGCACGCAACAAAGCGAAGTTCCCAGAAAACTTTCCCGGCTAAACCCCTCGTGCAATGTTCCACACTGAATGGAACATCAAGCGCAAAACTCTGCACCATCTCTCCCAATTTGCCCGCGTGGTGAAAGGTTTCTCCCATGGAACGTGATCAGGCCTCGAAGTTCATCAATGATTTGCTGCGCCTCATGGTCTCCCGGGGCGGCTCAGACCTCTTTCTCACCGCTGACTTTCCGCCTGCCATCAAGGTCGATGGCAAGCTGAACAAGGTGTCACCGCAACCCTTGACGAGCCAACACACTTTGGCGCTGGCCCGCTCGGTGATGAACGATCGGCAATCGGCCGAGTTTGAGCGAACTAAAGAGTGCAACTTTGCGATCTCGCCTCAAGGGGTGGGCCGCTTCCGGGTCAATGCCTTCGTTCAGCAAGGGCAAATCGGGTTGGTGCTGCGAACCATTCCGCAAAACATGCCCACCATCGACTCGCTGGGGCTGCCCCAGGTGTTGAAGGAGCTGTCCATGAACAAGCGAGGATTGGTGATCTTCGTGGGCGCAACGGGCTCGGGCAAAACCACCTCGATGGCGGCGATGGTCGACCACCGTAACGAGAATTCTCACGGGCACATCATCACCATCGAAGACCCGGTTGAATATGTGCATACCCACAAAAACTGCATCGTCACCCAGCGCGAGATTGGCCTGGACACAGAGGGTTGGGCAACCGCACTGAAGAATGCCCTGCGGCAAGCGCCCGATGTGGTTTTGATGGGTGAGATCCGCGACCGGGAAACCATGGAAAACGCAATAGCTTTCTCGGAAACAGGGCATTTGTGCTTAGCGACGCTGCACGCCAACAACGCCAATCAGGCGATTGATCGGGTGATTAATTTCTTCCCGGAGGAGCGGCGTGCCCAGGTTCTGATGGATCTATCGTTCAACCTGCGCGCGTTCGTTTCTCAACGGCTTTTGCCTCGGCAAGACCGCAGGGGCCGCGCGGCGGCGGTTGAAATCATGCTCAACTCACCACTGGTGTCTGACCTGATTTTCAAGGGCGAGGTGTCCGAGATCAAAGACATCATGAAGCGCTCGCGCGAGCTGGGCATGCAAACTTTCGACCAGAGCTTGTTCGATCTCTACGACTCCTCCATCGTGACGTACGAAGATGCCCTGCGTAACGCCGACTCGGTGAACGATTTGCGCTTGCAAATCAAGCTTCACAGCCAACGGGTTCGCCATGACGACCTGGCTGCGGACACCGAACACCTGAGCATTGTGTAACGAGGGCTGCGGCCTGAGGCCAGCAGAGCATTTCTAGCATCATCGGGCCGACTTGACTTGAACGAAGCGAATCGCAATGAACACAACGCAGGCAGTGTCTTCTCGCCCGGTGGCGTTCTTGGGCTTGGGCGTGATGGGGTACCCGATGGCCGGTCACTTGGTGCGTGCCGGTTACCAGGTTCGGGGCTATAACCGCTCGGCCGAGAAGGCCACCAAGTGGATTGCCGAGCATGGCCCCCTGGGCCACGGTGCCCAGATTGCCAGCACACCGCAGGCTGCCGTGGAAAATGCCGAATTCGTGTTCTCGTGCGTGGGCAACGATGACGACCTGCGCTGTGTGACGCTGGGGCCAATCAATGCATCCGGTCAACGCCAGGGAGGTGCCTTTGAAGCCATGAAGTCAGGCGCCACATGGATTGACCACACCACCACCTCCGCTGAGGTGGCTCGGGAGCTGCACGACGTGGCCCGCGAGCGGGGTTTGCAGTTCATCGATGCACCCGTTTCAGGCGGCAACCTGGGGGCACTCAAGGGGGTACTCACGGTGCTGTGCGGTGGTGACGCGTCGGCCGTCGACAGCGTGCGTCCGGTACTTCGCGCTTATGCCAAGGCCGTCACCTATCTGGGAGGCGCGGGTTCAGGGCAGCTCGCCAAAATGGTCAATCAAGTGTGCATTGCCGGCGCCTTGCAGGCCTTGTCAGAGGCGGTGGCCTTCGGTCAGCGTGCGGGTTTGGACATGAAGGCCGTACTCGGGGCCATTGCACAGGGTGCCGCACAGAGTTGGCAGTTAGAAAACCGTGGGCCCACGATGGTCGACGACCAATTCGACTTTGGCTTCGCAGTCGACTGGATGCGCAAGGACCTGGGCCTGGTGTTGGCTGAAGGGTACCGCAACGGCGCGAGCCTGCCCATCACCGATCAAGTGAGCCGCTTTTACGACGAGGTGAGTGAGATGGGCGGAGGGCGCTGGGACACCTCCAGCCTCATTCGACGGCTGCGCTAACGAACCTTGAGCTCAGGGGTTGTTGGTGGCGGTGCCAGGCGCGCGGCCAGGCTGCATGTCAGCCAGCTCCGCATCGGTGACCAGCTCAAATGCGCGCACGACCTTCTTGACGTCACTGATACCGCGGGCGAGCTCGGTGGCGCGGTCGGCTTCACGCTCGGTGACACGGCCCATCAGGTAGACCACGCCTCGATCGGTGAATACTTTCAAGGCATTGGACTGCAGATCTTTGGCGTCAAAGAAAGTGGCCTTGACTTTGCTGGTGATCACCGAATCACTGAAGTTGCTGGTGAAGGTTGGGCCCACCTCGAGCTCATTGACGACAGAGCGCACCTGGGGGATCTTCGTAACGGCCTGCTCAATGGCCACCTTTTTTTCTTCGGTGTTCACGCTACCCGCTAGCAACACCACCCGGTTGTAACTCAGGACAGCGACACCACTGCGCTCGCCGGTCACATCGTGCACGCGGCTGCCGGCTTTGATTTCGATGTTTTGGTCTTCGAGCTGCGTGCCGGACGTGCGGCGGTCAGCGGCCACAGCGACCGAGCCACCCACCATGCCGCCCACCATGAGGGGCGCGCAGCCACTCAGGGCACCGGCGCTGAGCGCCAAGGCCCAAAGCATCGGGCGCAAGGAGGTTTGGCAGAAAGAAGGTAATTTGAAATGGATCATGGTGTGTCGTATTCCCCGAGAAGTTGAAGATCGACCGCATCACACAGGCTGTGCAAAATCAACCACTGCACCTCATGAATGCGCGCCTTGCGCTCATGGGGAATGTTGATGTGCACATCGGTCTCTGCGAGTGAGTCTTTGAGGTTGGTGTTGCGGCCTGTGATGGCCACGACGGTGATGTCTTTGGCGTGTGCGCGTTCAAGTGCGCCCAACAGGATAGGGCCGGCCTCGCTGGCGCACAGAGCCAGAACCACGTCGCCGGGCTGGCCCAATGTTTCGAGTTGCCGAACCCACAAACCATTTTCGTCGGTGGCCAGCGCCAGCGCGGCCAAACCAGGCCGCTCGCGCTCGAACCGCGACAACAGCTTGTTGGCCATGTACTCGGCGTGAAGCGAGCAATCAGCTTCGCCGAGGGTGAGGATTTTCCCGCCCGAGGTGATGCTGCCGACCAAGGCATCGACGGCATCGGCCATGGGCTTGCCCAGGGCCTCGGCGCAGGCATAGGTCAGGTCGGCGCTGTCGAAAAATTGTTGCTGTAATCGTTGTTCAAGCATGATCAAGGATCATAAGACACCGCCTACCCAAAATCGGCCTGATCTTGCGGATTGTTTCGACAGATTGCGAGGTTAGCGCCACAACAAGGCCTGAACGGACCGCTAACCCCGAACCAAGACCGCGTCAAATGCAGACTGAACCCAGTCAAGGGATGCGCCCTCGATGCTCACGACATCAAATCGGCAGGGCGGATGAGAGCGGTAACGCATCAAAAAGGATCGCGCTGCGAAGACCAGGCTTCGTTGCTTCTGAGGGCTGATGCTCGAGAGAGCGCAGCCAAAGGCTGAGCCGCCCCGAGAGCGAACCTCCACAAACACCAGGGTGCCGTCCCGCGTTTGCATGATTAAATCAATTTCGCCCCCGCGGGCCTGCGGGCCACGTGCGACCCGATAATTACGCTCGATCAACCGTAACCCCTGGCGTTGCAAATGACTCAGGGCCCGCTCCTCGGCCTCATCTCCCGTTTGCTTTGTCGTGACCAATTTTTCTTCCTCAATCTTGTTGCAGGCCGCGGCTTCCCAAGCTGGCGGGCAGGAGTATCCCGCGGCGACGCTTTATGTGGTCGCGACGCCGATCGGTAATCTGGCTGATATTTCGTTGAGGGCGGTGCACACCTTGGGGCTGGTCGATGCGGTGGCCTGCGAAGACACCCGGCACAGTGGCCAACTGCTGCGACATCTGGGCATCGACAAGCCGCTCCTGGCTGCTCATGAACACAACGAGCGTGAAGCGGCGCAGGCCGTGGTGGCCCGACTGTTGAGAGGCGAGCGCGTGGCCTATGTGAGTGATGCCGGCACGCCCGCCATCAGTGACCCCGGTGCGCGCTTGGTGGCCAGCGTGCGTGCGGCCGGCTTTCGCGCCTTACCGATTCCAGGCGTGAGCAGTGTGGTGACCGCCTTGAGCGTGGCCGGCGTGGAGGAAAACGGACCCTTCCGGTTTGTGGGATTTTTGCCTTCAGCGGCCAAAGAGCGCGAGAGGTTGTTGAGTGAATGCGCCCGCATGCACGAGACCCAGGTGTTGTTCGAAGCACCTCACCGCATTGAGGCTCTATGCGCCCAACTGGCTGCTCTGTGCCCAGAACGAGCGCTGAGCTTGTGCCGAGAGCTGACCAAACAATTTGAGTCGGTGCACACCTTGGCCGCGGGGCAAGCGCCGGCTTGGTTGGCTGAGCAGCCGCAACGCAGCCGGGGTGAATTTGTGGTGGTATTGCACGCCAGCCCTGCCGCCGCCGAGCCCTTGGTTGAGGCGGGTCATGAAAACACGCTTCGAATTTTGCTGCGTGAATTGCCGCTCAAACAGGCCGTGGTGCTGGCCGCTGAGATCACCGGGGCTGCGCGCAATGGGCTGTATGCCAGGGCGTTGGAGATCAAGGCCCAGGATTGAGCTAGTGCCGTGTCAAGGCTCAAATGCCGCTTGCTCGCTTGCCCTCAACCCCGATGGCGTCGTTGCTTCTCGTCGCCAGAGCCCAAGCTATGACTCCTCGTCGCGCCTAGCCACCGGGCTTGATGGCGGCGCGATCAAACGACATTTGAGCCTTGACACGACACTAGGCGAGGGAGTGCAGAGCTTCCCTTGGGGAAAATCATCATGGGCTTCAAGCACGCTCCTACAATGAGTCTTCCTACGGAGACCCACCCATGATTTCTCGTGAGCCCACCATCGAACGTCTGGCTGTTGCGCGTGCTCTGTTGCTAGAGCCCTTTGGCCTGACAGATGCCGCCCTGGCCAAGGCGTTGCGAACCATTGCCGCCCATCAGATCGACGATGCCGATCTTTACTTTCAACACACCCGCAGCGAAGGCTGGAGCCTGGAAGAAGGCATCGTCAAAAGCGGTAGCTTTGGCATTGACCAAGGCGTGGGCGTGCGGGCCATTGCGGGAGAGAAAACCGCCTTCGCTTATTCAGACGATATTTCTGAAGCGGCCCTTCTGGATGCCGCGCGCACGGTGCGCACCATCGCTGCGGCAGGCCAAAGCAAGAAGGTCAAAATCGGCGCGCCTCGTGTGGGCTCGAGCCGGCTGCTGTATGGCCAGACCGATCCTATTTCCACCTTGAACAGCACGCAAAAGGTGGCTCTGTTGGAAAAGGTTGAGCGCCTGGCGCGCGCGAAAGATCCGCGCATCAAACAAGTCATGGCAGGCTTGGCCAGTGAGTACGACGTGGTGCTGGTGGCGCGTGCGGATGGCACGCTGGCTGCCGATGTGCGCCCCTTGGTGCGACTGAGCTTGACCGTACAGGCTGAGCAAACCTTGGGTGGCGAGGTGCGCCGTGAGTCGGGCACGGGCGGTGGTGGTGGCCGATTCGGCTTGGACTACTTCACCGATGAAGTGATTGAGGACTATGTGCAGGCGGCAGTGAAGGCTGCCTTGACCAACCTGGCGTCTCGTCCAGCCAAGGCGGGTGAGATGACTGTGGTGCTGGGCCCAGGCTGGCCTGGGGTGCTGTTGCATGAGGCGATTGGCCACGGCCTGGAGGGCGACTTCAATCGCAAGGGGTCGAGCGCCTTCAGTGGCCGCATTGGCCAGCGTGTGGCCGCCAAGGGCGTGACTGTGCTCGACGACGGCACACTGCCTGACCGCAGAGGCTCACTCAATGTGGATGACGAAGGCAACCCCACGCAAGCCAATGTGCTGATCGAAGATGGCATCTTGAAGGGTTACATCCAGGACAGCATGAACGCGCGTTTGATGGGTGTGGCGCCCACCGGCAATGGCCGGCGTGAAAGCTATGCCGCGCTGCCCATGCCGCGCATGACCAACACCTACATGTTGGGTGGGCAGCACACGCCCGAGGAGATCATCTCCAGCATCAAGCGCGGCGTTTATGCCACCAACTTTGGTGGCGGCCAGGTGGACATCACCAGCGGTAAGTTTGTGTTCTCGGCCAGCGAGGCCTTCTGGGTGGAAAACGGCAAAGTGCAGTACCCCATCAAAGGCGCCACCCTGATCGGCAATGGCCCGGACGCCCTCACACTGGTGAGCATGATCGGCAACGATATGCAGATGGACACCGGTGTGGGCGTGTGTGGCAAAGACGGCCAAAGTGTGCCGGTGGGCGTGGGGCAGCCCACCCTGCGCATCGACAAAATGACGGTGGGGGGCACGGCCTGAGGCCTGCATTCGCGGCCGTGCTACATTGCTGACATGAATAGCCTGCGTTATTCCTTTGCTTATTTTTGGTTTTCTCACTGCATCGGCGGTCGAGAGGTGACCTGACACAAGCAACTGAACAAGGCCCCACCCCTCTCAAACCGCCCCGGAGACTTCCCAGGCGGTTTTTTCATGTCTGTCTCACCAGGAGCTTTTCATGCCGAACAAAACCCCTCACGCCAGCGAAGGTTGGCATGCAAGCGCTGAAAAAACCAGCCGAACCGACGATGAAAGGATCGAGAACGTGACCCCGCTGCCACCGCCCGAGCACCTGATTCGTTTCTTCCCTATCGCGGGCACGCCGGTGGAAGGCTTGGTGGCCGACACCCGCAAGCGCATCCGCCAAATCATGAAGGGCCAGGATGATCGGCTGCTGGTGATCATGGGGCCTTGCTCGATTCATGACCCGGCCGCCGCGCTGGAATACGCCCACAAACTCAAAGCGCAACGTGATCGTTATCAAGACTCGCTGGAAATCGTGATGCGGGTGTATTTCGAGAAGCCCCGCACCACGGTCGGCTGGAAGGGCTTGATCAATGACCCCTACCTTGATGAGAGCTACCGCATCGACGAAGGCTTGCGCATGGGCCGCCAGTTGCTGCTGGAGATCAACCGCCTGGGGATGCCCGCCGGCAGCGAGTTCTTGGATGTGATTTCACCCCAGTATCTGGGTGATTTGATTGCCTGGGGTGCCATTGGCGCACGCACCACCGAGAGCCAGGTGCACCGCGAGTTGTCTTCAGGCTTGTCGGCTCCGATAGGCTTCAAAAACGGCACCGATGGCAACATTCGCATTGCCACCGATGCCATTCAGGCCGCTGCTCGGCCGCACCACTTTTTGTCGGTACACAAGAACGGCCAGGTGGCGATTGTGGAGACCAAGGGCAACCCAGATTGCCACGTGATTTTGCGTGGTGGCAAGACGCCCAACTACGACGCTGGCCATGTGGAATCGGCCTGCAAAGACCTGGAGGCCGCTAAGCTGCCGCCGACCTTGATGGTCGATTTTTCGCACGCAAACAGTAGCAAGCAGCACGAGAAACAAATCGATGTGGCGCGCGATGTGGCGGGCCAGCTCAGCGCGGGCAGCCGCCGAATTTTTGGCGTGATGGTGGAGAGCCACCTGAAAGCCGGTGCGCAGAAGTTCAGCGCCGGCAAGGACGACCCCTGTCAGCTGGTTTATGGCCAGAGCATCACCGATGCCTGTCTTGGCTGGGACGACTCGGAGACCGTGCTCAAGGTGCTGAGTGACGCGGTGAAGGCTCGGCGAAAGGGCTGAGGAGGTTTTCGCGAATGGCGCAGGCTTCGTGCCTGCGCGGTCCGCGAAGGTAATGTGCGCCGAGCGTCAGCCGCCCTCGCGCGCGAGACGCTCGCTTTGCCAATAAACATCATCGCCACCCAGCCCATCGAGATTGGCGCGGTTGAGGATTCGTGCGAGCACGAACAAAAGGTCGCTCAGCCGATTGAGGTATTTTTGGGGTGCTGGCCGCAGGCTCTCAATGTGGCTCAGGTGCACCACAGCACGCTCAGCGCGGCGAGCGATGGCACGGCTGACATGGGTCAGTGCGGCGCTGCGGGTGCCTGCGGGAAGAATGAACTCGGCCAAGGGGGGCAGGCGGCTGTTGTAGTCAGCCAGGGCCTGATCGAGGTGCAACAGGGCATCATCCTTGAGTAACTCAAAGCCAGGGACCGCCAGCTCACCCCCAAGGTTGAAGAGCTCATGTTGAATGCGCACCAGCACAGCCCTTACCTCATCAGGCAGGGGCTCGGCCAGCACCACGCCCAGGCTGGAATTGAGTTCGTCCACATCGCCCATGGCCTCAACGCGCAGGTGGTCCTTGGGTACGCGAGAGCCGTCGCCGAGGCCGGTGGTGCCGTCGTCTCCGGTGCGGGTGGCAATTTGGGTGAGTCGTTGGCCCATGGGGTCCGTGTCCTATGAGGTGGGGGGTGGCGCGCGCCTGACCCAACAGGTGTGAATCGACACGCACAAAAAGTCAGTATGCATCAGTGGCCGAGGGCTGGGCAAAACATGACCCCCGGCATCTGATCTCACTGGTTTAGCGCTTCATCCAAGACCTCGACCCAATGTTTCACAGCCACTGCTGTGCCAGTTTGTAGATGTTGAATGCAACCGATGTTGGCCGACACGATGGTGTGCGGCTGCAGGGGCTCCAGGTGGCTGAGTTTGCGGTCGCGCAGTTCGTTGGCCAACTCGGGCTGCAACACTGAGTAGGTGCCTGCGGAGCCGCAGCACAGGTGGCTTTCGCTGCTGGCGAGGTGCACTTCCCAGCCCAGATCGCCAAGGCCTGCTTCCACATCACCACGGCGTTTTTGGCCGTGTTGGAGGGTGCAGGGAGGGTGGTAGGCCAGACGCTGGCCGGTGGGGGCTTTGATGCGTTCACGCAGGAGGGGCACGAGGCTTGGCAGCAATTCACTCAG
>CANHBY010000012.1 GCA_947458895.1 Burkholderiales bacterium
GAAGATGTGAAAGCGCAAATTCAAAAGAACCTTGAGCAGCAGCGTTTGGCACAGTTCCGTGAGGAGCTTCGCGCCAACGCTAAAACTGATTACACCTTTTCCGATTAACATGACTAGGCGGCAACTGAAAGCTGCTAATTCACTGGAAATCTCAATATGAAAATGAATTCCTTTTCGCGCTTGGCTGTTTTGGCTGCCTTTGCACTGAGTGCACCTCTGAGCCTTCACGCTCAAAACGTTGCTTTGGTTAATGGCAAGCCAGTTCCCAAAGCACGCTTTGATGCAGTCCTGAGCCAGCTTCTGGCCCAAGGGCAGTCTCAGTCGCCCGAGCTGGAGGCCCAGATCAAGGATGAGGTCGTGATGCGAGAGATGTTCGCTCAAGAGGCCGAAGCAAGGGGCTTGGCTGCAGCGCCTGAATTCAAGGTGCAAATGGAAATGGCACGCCAAGGTATTCTGATTGGTGCCATGTTCAATGAGTACCAAAAGAAAAACCCTGTCAGCGAGGCCGAGATCAAGGCTGAGTATGAGCGTGTCAAGGCCGAGAAAGGCAATACCAATCAGTATCGCGCCCGTCATATCTTGGTCGAAAAGGAAGACGAGGCCAAGTCCCTGATCGCCCAAATCAAGGGTGGGGCCAAATTTGATGAACTGGCCAAGAAAAACTCCAAGGACCCAGGCAGCAGCATCAAAGGCGGCGACCTTGATTTTGCCGACCCCAGCAGCTATGTGCCCGAATTCTCGGCCGCGCTCATGAAGCTCAAAAAAGGTGAGATGACGCAGGTGCCAGTGAAGTCTCAGTTTGGTTATCACATCATCAAACTCGAAGATATCCGTGAAACTCAATTCCCGCCGTTGGATGCGATTCGTCAGCAGCTTGAACAACGCATTGCTCAACAGCGCCTGAGTAAGTTCCGCGACGAAATTCGGGCCAAGACGAAAACGGACTACGTCTTCAGTTTTGAGAAAAAGGGCGGCGCAGCCAAGTAGAAACCTCTGATCTGAGACGGGGCTGGTACCCCGTCTTTAGGTTCAGTCTTCAAACAATCGCCCTGCTTCCACACGCAGTTTGCGCTCGCAGCGCGCCGCAATTGCGGAGTCGTGGGTGACCAATACCAAGGTGGTTCCAGCCTCGCGGTTGAGTTCGAACATCAGGTCCATGATGCGTGCTCCGGTGGCAAAGTCGAGGCTGCCTGTGGGTTCGTCGGCCAACAGCACAGCGGGGCGAACCACAAAGGCTCGTGCCAGGGCCACACGCTGTTGCTCGCCCCCTGAGAGCAGTTTGGGGGCGTGCTGCAAACGGTCCCCCAAACCAACTCGCTGGAGCATCTCTGTCGCGCGCGCTCGGGCGTCAGCACGGCCCTGAAGCTCGAGGGGCAGCATTACGTTTTCGAGGGCGGTCAGGTTGCCCAGTAACTGAAAACTCTGGAACACAAAGCCCACCCTTTCGGCACGCTGCGCGGCTCGGGCGTCCTCATCCAGTGAGAACAAGTCGACCCCGGCCAAACGAACCGAGCCGCTGCTGGGCGTGTCCAAGCCTGCCATGATCGACAACAACGTGCTTTTGCCCGAACCCGATGCGCCCAAAATAGCGACCGTCTGGCGTGCGTGCAGATCGAAGTTAATGTCTTCGAGAATGCTCAATACGCCCGAGGCGTCTTGAACTTGCTTGGTGATGTGTTCGACTTGAATCAAAGGATCTGTCATGAATGGGGCTCGTTGGAAACTGAAGCGTCGACAGCTTGGGACACACTTTCTCATCTTGAGCGCTGCAGTGTGTTGCGCACTCACTGTTTCTGCTGAAGTGGCTGTTGCGAAGGTAAGTGTGCCTGAGCCTGTAGTTTTGGTGTTGGGCGATAGTTTGTCAGCCGAGTATGGCTTGCAGCGTGGCACAGGGTGGGTCAGTTTACTGGGCAAGCAGCTTGCTCAAGGCGCTCGGCCGGCCAAGGTGGTCAATGTCAGCGTGAGCGGCGAGACCACTGCAGGGGGCCGCTCACGCTTGCCTGCGTTGCTCAAGCAATATCAGCCCACCCATGTCATTTTGGAGCTCGGCGCCAATGATGCTTTGCGAGGCTTGGCGCTTGATGCGACCCATGCCAATTTGCAGGCCATGGCGATGGGCGCCAAGGCCATGGGTGCCAAGGTGTTGCTGGTAGGCATTCAAATACCCCCTAACTATGGCCGGCAATACAGCCAAGACTTCGCCAGGATTTTCAGCAAACTGGCCCAGGCCGAGCGCCTTGCTCTGGTGCCATTCTTGCTCAAGGGCGTGGCCGACAACCCCCAGGCGGCGGAGCTCTTTCAGGCTGACCGGATTCACCCCAACGAACAGGCGCAGCAGCAGATGTTGAACAACGTGTGGCCTGTGCTCAAGAGCCTGCTGTGAGGCCCTGGTGTCGTGTTAGGGCTCAAATGCCGCTTGCTCGCTGGCCCTCAAACCCGATAGCGTCGTTGCTTCTCGTGGTCATAGCCTTAGTCCGCGGGCTTGATAGCGCCGCGATCAAACGACATTTGAGCCCTGACACGCCCTAGTCCAAGCCCTGCATGTGTATCGCCATCACCAACTGGTTACGCAGGGTTTTCAACCGCTTGAGTACTTGATCATCGATCGCCAGGCTGTTGGGCGTGGCGTGGTCAGCGTAGATCATGCCGTTGGTTGATACGCCCATGTTCAAGGGCAAAACCAAAAAAGTTGGGGCGTTCACGTGGGTGGTGTACCACTCGGGCAGGCGCGACACAATGGTCGTGCCTGACGAATCCGAGATCAAGGTATCAGCACCTTTCGCACACAGCAGACCAAACAGATCCGAGGGTGGGTTCACCGGGATTTTGAACCAATTGGCCATGGCCTGACCGGATTCACCCACGCCCACGCGCCCCACCAGGGTGTGGGTTCGTTTGTCGCGCAGGCAGACGATCACTCGCTGGGCATTGAGGGATTCCCTCACGATATTTATGGTCAGCAGTAGTACTTCGCCCAAGCTGGCATCGCTCACGACCAAATTGCTGAGCTCCTCAATGCCACGCGATAAATGAGCGCCTGACTCCTCCGCCGATATGGCCTGGTTTGATACCACAGGCTGGGCGTATGGCGTGCTCGGCTTGGTGTTGCGTGCCGGTGGGTCTTGTGTGGAGGGGGGGGTGCTGGCCAGCTTGCTGGCTTGCTTGACCTTGGCTTGGGCTTCCTGCGTAGGCTGCACCTCGGGCGTGACTGATTTTGCTGGAGTTTTGATTGGGGGTGCCGTGCTGGCCAGCTGCGCGGCGGTGCCCTTGGCGGGCTGTTGCAGGATTGCGGTGAGCATGAAGGGCGAGGGCAGGTCTTCCCCACGATTGATCGCAGACTGCACCTTGGCCAGGTTCTTCGCCATCAGGGGGTGTAGCTTGGCCAGGTTCATCACCTGCGCCATTTGGCTCCATTGGGTATCCACACGTTTCAGCATCCTCTTAAACTCTTCAGGGTTTTCGCCGTACACGTTAGACCAGCGTTGCTGAAACCGACCGAATTCGGCCTCGTGCTCATCGGCAGGGGTTTCGGCCAGAATCGATGCGAGGCTGTTCGATAGCGAACAGGTAATGCGAACATATTCGTCACGGCCGATTTCGTGTTCCCGGTCCTCTGGCAGGTAGGGCTTGAGGGCTCTTTGAAGGTCCTCGGGCCACCCCCACATGCGCGCAACCTCTGAGCTGAGATCGTCGAACGTCAGGTAGAGAACGGCTTTGGCGTTGCGGTTGTCGAACCTGACTTGCAGCGCGTGTCGGCCCAGCCTAGCAAGCTCTTTAGGGTCAACTCTTGCCATGTCGTGGCGGCTCATGGACTCGATCTGAGCCGCCTTGGCCGGAAAGTGCATCCAGACCAACATGCGCCCCAAGTTTTGAAACATGGCAGTCAGGTAGGTGCTTTCAGCAAGCTTGTGTGAAGGGCACAACTCATTGGCCATCAAGGCGGCCATGAGTGCACGTGAAAATTCCTGTTGCACTCGCTGGGCTGAATCATCTTTGGGCAGGTTGTCGAAGAGCTTGAGCGAGGCGGCCAACATGCCCACCGACTGGAACCCCATGAGCGAGATCGCGCGTGAAAGGCTGTCGATCGTGCCACCACCCACCGATCTGTAGAACGCCGTGTTGATCATGCGCAGCATTTTGTTAGACAGTGCAACGTCTTGAATAATTTCCTCGGTGAAGGACCTCAGATGGGCGGTTTCACAGCGGGCCAGTTTTTGAATCTTTCGTATGGAATCGCGAAGCGAGGGAAAATCGGGGTTTTGTGAAATTTTGCTCAGCAGCCTTTGGATGTGCGCCTCGCGCTCGGCAGCCTCAGGGGCCTCCTGAGTGGCCTGAGCAGAGGCCGCCTCAGAGGCTTCGTTTGTGACTTCTGTCTCAGTTGGTTCTGGTTCAGCCTCGCTGGGCCTAATCGGTGGCGAGGCGTTGGTCAGGGCGTAAGTCATGGGGGCTCGTGAAGTCGTGTGTGCAAACTGCTCCCTCACAACCCTGGTCAGGCAACATCCCAGAGAGATCGGCTTTGGTGATATCGGCCTTTTTACTAAAAACTAAATGCCAGCTTTGGCCGTCGATGTGGTCATGGCGCTGTGCTCTGACAGGGCGGTAGTGCCCCACCTACAATGGGTCCTTCTCCGGTAGTTCCTGGAGCCACTGTGTGAATGGCCCTCATGATTCCTCCCAAAGCCATTGAGCGCGTGTGTTCTTGGTTCGGCACCAGCTTTAGTGCAGTGCTTCACACTGCCTGGAACATCAAACCTCGCTTTTTGGATCATGGCCGCGTTGCAAAAACTCGCTACACCCCCCGGGATTGCTGTGGTTTGCGCCTTTCCCTGACCCAAAAGGCATCACTTTTATTTGTTCTATCCAGAGCAAAACACTGTACAAGGCTGGCGCTGCGAGGGCGTGAAAGGTTTCGCGTCTTTCCAAAAGGCGCCCATGAACTGCGTGTGTGCAGGGTCGTCATCCTGATCGCGGCTGTATTGAGTTGGACACCCAGCTGGGCGCAATACAGCGTGCGTGATGACCTTCAGCGATCGGTTTCATTTGACAAACCTCCTCAGCGGGTGATCAGCCTGCTGCCCTCACTGACCGAGTCGGTTTGCGCGCTCAATGAATGCCAGAGATTGGTCGCCACCGACCGTTATTCCAACTGGCCTGCCTCGGTGAGCGCCTTGCCCAAAGCGGGTGGGTTAGAGGACACCCAGGTCGAGCTCATCGTGAGCTTGCGGCCTGATGTGGTCTTGCTTGACCGCTCGGCGCGTGTGACCGAGAGGTTGGCCCAGTTGGGGATCAAGACCTTCGTCATTGAAACTACTGCCTATGCCGATATTGCGCGCAGCCTCAGCCTGGTCGCCCACGTACTTGGTGTGCCGCAAAGGGCTCCCGAGGTGAGCGAGGCCTTGCGCCAAGAGGTGGACACCATTGCTCGCGAGGCTCAGGCCCGGCGAGGTCAGGGCCAGCCTCTGAGCGTCTATTTCGAGGTGGACGACTCGATTTTTGCGGCCGGTGAAGCCTCATTCATCGGCGAATTGCTGACCCGTCTAGGAGCGCGCAACATCGTGCCGGCATCCCTGGGGCCGTTTCCTAAACTCAACCCGGAGTATGTGGTTCGGCACAATCCTGACGTGATTTTTATTGCTCAGCAACAAGTGCGCAGCCTGGGCGGCCGACCGGGTTGGGCAGGCCTGCGTGCTGTGCGAGAGCAGCGCATTTGCTCCATGGCCGCGCAAACCCTTGATGTGGTGGTTCGTCCTGGGCCGAGAGTGGCCGATGGCATGCGTGCCTTGGCCCGTTGCTTAGTGCCGTGTCAGGGCTCAAATGCCGCTTGCTCGCTTGCCCTCAAACCCGGTGGCGTCGTTGCTTCTCGTCGTCATAGCCCAAGCTATGACTCCTCGTCGCGCCTAGCCAGCGGGCTTGATGGCGGCGCGATCAAACGACATTTCAGCCCTGACACGACACTAGCCCCGTGAGTCTCCTTTGAACATGAGCCCCTCGCGTCTCAATGCCATCTGTTCGGCGCTACCGAGTGCTTCCTGGTGGAGTGACCCGTTGATTTGGTGGTCGGTGGTGGGGGTGCTCAGCGCGCTGGTATTGGCTTTTCTGGGGTTGCTGGTGGGCACCACCGATCTGGGTACCTCCTGGTACTGGTTGATGGAGGGTGATTCCCAGGCGCAGCTGGTGCTATGGGACATTCGGCTGCCACGCTCTGTAGGGGCCTGGTGTGCAGGGGCCTTGCTGGCCTTGGCCGGTGCGATGGCCCAGGGTTTGTTTAGAAACCCCTTGGCAGACCCCTACCTTTTGGGCAGTGCCTCGGGTGCTGCCCTGGCGGTGGCTGTGGTGCTGGCCGGGGGTGAAGCCTCGGTAGCGACCCTGGCCTGGACGGGTCGCCTCGAGCTCACCTCGGCGGCTTTTGTGGGTGCGTGCGGCGCCATGGCACTGACCCTGCTGTTGGCCCGAGGCACACTGCAAACTCAAGCGCTGCTTCTGTCGGGCATCGTGGTGGCTTTTGTGCTGGGTGCCATGACTTCGATGTTGCTGCTGGTATCGGTAGACGCCTGGCGTGCCATGCAGTCTTTTTTGCTCGGTAACACAGGTTTTCTGGGCTGGTCAGCCACAGGTTTTTTGGCCTTGGCCTGTGGGGTGTGCCTGGCCCCAGGCCTGTGGCTGGCGCGAGGGCTTGATGCGCTCACCTTGGGGGAAGACACCGCGCAGTCCCTGGGCCTGTCTTTGCGGTGGCTGCGCTTGGCTTATCTGGGCTTGGTGTGCCTTGCCACCGCCACGGCCGTTGCGCAGGTGGGTGTGGTCAGCTTTGTGGGGCTGGTGGCGCCGCATCTGGTGCGCCAAACAGGGCCTATGAATCACCGGCGTCTGCTTTGGTGCTCGATGCTTTGTGGCGGCGCACTTTTGCAGATTGCAGATGTGCTCAGCCGCTACCTGATCAGCCCTGCTGAGTTACCAGTTGGCGTGCTCACCGCTTGTCTGGGGGGGATGTATTTGCTGCTCTTGATGTGGCGCAGGGGTTCGCATGACTGACTCGGTGTGTGAGGTCATCGGCCTTTGTGTGCGGCTTGGCGAGCGCAGCGTGCTGCACGATATCTCTTTCAAACTGTACCCAGGTCAGTGGACCGCGGTGGTGGGGGCCAACGGCGCGGGTAAAACCACGCTACTGAAAACGCTGGCTGGCCTGCTGCCCCCTTCTGCCGGGGAGGTGCTCTTGAAAGGTCGGCGGATCAAGGATTGGCCTCTTTCTCAAAGAGCCCAGAACATCGCCTGGCTGGCTCAAGGCCCACATGTCAGCCACAACCTCACGGTGGCCGAATGTGTCGCCTTGGGTCGCTTGCCCCACACGGGTTGGTGGGGCCAAGAGGCTCCCACCGACCGCCAAGTTTTGGCTCAGGCTTTGGAGATGACTGGCGCTCAGGGCTGGGCCCACCGGCGCATGCAATCGTTGTCTGGCGGCGAGCGGCAAAGGGTTTTGCTGGCCCGAGCCCTCGAGGTGCAAGCCCGCTTGCTCTTGCTCGATGAGCCCACCACTTTTCTAGACCCTCCTCATCAGCAGGAGGTGGCGAGGTTACTGCGCCACCTCAGCAGCCAACAAGGCACCACGGTGGTCAGCGTCATTCACGATTTGTCTTTAGCCCTGACCGCTGACCGGTTGTTGGTCGTGGGGCAGGGTGGGCAATTCATCCGCCATGGCACCCCTCTGGAGGCCGTCAGGGGTGATTGGCTGACCCAGGCCTTTGGCCACCGTATTGAGGTTGTAGAGCACGGGGCGCAGCTGTTGTGGCGGCCAGATGTTGCTGTTGCAAGGGGGCTGTGTTGATACCGCCACCCTCCTTCGGCCTGACGACCG
This sequence comes from Burkholderiales bacterium, assembly GCA_947458895.1. Classification (GTDB taxonomy): domain Bacteria; phylum Pseudomonadota; class Gammaproteobacteria; order Burkholderiales; family Burkholderiaceae_C; genus CANHBY01. The sequence continues at coordinate 7,850 of CANHBY010000012.1, forward strand.
GAGCCGGGTACCACTGATCGGGCGGCACCACCTTGGGTTGCAGCGGGTCTTGAAAGTACTGCGGCGACATGATCTGCACGCCGTATTCATTGAACACGTCCTGGATGTTGGCGTGCAGTGTACTGAGCACCAGCGCACGCGGGCGCGGCTCGGAAGGCTCGGCCTGGCAGACCAGTCGGTACTGCGGATACCAGTCGGACAGGGCGGTTTGAAACACCACCGGCACCGGTTCGGCCAGCACGCCTTCGGTGCGCTGGGCCGCTTCGATCAGCAGTGCGTGCACCTGACGCCAGGGTGTGTCGTAGCCAATCGTGACCGTGGTGTCGAGCACAAAGCCCGCGCCCTTGACGGTGCGCGAATAGTTCTTGGTGGTGAACTCCAGAATCTTGGAGTTGGCAATCGTCAACTCCTCGCCCAGGCCGGTGCGTATGCGCGTGGAAAACATGCCTATGTCGGTCACTGTGCCCTCGGACCCGGCAATGTTGACGTACTCGCCTTTGCGAAACACACGGCCGTAGGTCAGTATCAAACCGCTGGAGGCCTGACCCACCAGATTGGAGGAACCCAAGGAAATCATCAGGCCGGCCAGCACCGAAAGACCCTTGAAGGCATCAGTCTCCGAGCCTGGGAGATAGGGGTAGGCCATGGCCAGCGCAAACAGCCAGACCAGAGTTTTGCTGATACGCCGCGTCGGGGCTACCACATCAGCGTCCAGCCAAGCTAGCTGCACTTGGCCGCTATCCACCCGCTCAAAAAATCCGCTCAGTGATTTATTGAACCAGTACGTGACCCAGAAAATCAGCATGGCTGTCAGGAGGCCGGGCAATGCGCGAAAGACAGAGCCGCCAAGCTGTGCGCCAGAAGCCAGCAAAAAGGCGTTCAGCGTCTCGCCCCAGGCCCTCGTGAACGGGAAGCAGGACAGCGTGTAGCCGAGCCAGTTATAAAGTACAAGGAACAAAAAAAGCCGGTGCACGCCGGTCAGCAGCAAGCGTCCCAGAGTGACCACGCGCTCGTTTTGCAAGGGCCTGAGCCCGCCCAGGTGTACCCGCTCGGCATGCTTGAGCGTCAGGCTTGCAAAGCCTGACGCCACTTTGCTGCGAAGCCAGACCGACAGGCGCACCACCACCCACAGCAAGGCACTGGCCGCCAGCGCCTTGCCAAGCGCGCCTAGCATGTAGTGCAGGTTGCGGCTTTCCTGGCTTTCGGCCACGACGGTTTCCAGTGCTGTGGCTGCCTGCTGCGCCACAGCCTCCAGTGTTCCGTCCTGGTCTGGGTCGATGTCGGCGGGGGTGATGACGAAGGCGGTTGCTCCGTCTATCTGCACCAGCATGCCCAGGCTATGGCTGACCTGTGTGACCTGGTTCGGACCCAAACGCTCCAGCAATTCATTGATACGGTTTTTCGAGCGCTGAGCGCGGTCTGCCGGCGAGACGCCTGCCACGGGCGCCCTAAAAACAACGATCTCGCGGTTGAAAACCTTGAGGGGCGCCCCGCTACCGGCCGCGCTGGGCACCGATGTGGCTGCTGTTGCGGAATTCACCGGAGCCGTGGTGGCGACGTCCGTGGCCGCGACCGCTGAAGAGCCCAGAAAGACCAGGGACAATACTAAGAAAGCGCGCTTCATGATGTGCCCAAAAGTGTACTGCGCCGTTGATTTGATTCCGATGACGGCGGATCTGGCGATCACAGCACGCCCATCGTCACCCACCGCTAGGTCCGTAGGCATGTTCAGCACCTCAGTGCGCTTGACGCCGCGCAGTGTGACGGTGCCAGCCTTGTGGCCCACGGCCTGGAGGGTGGCCAACCCAGAGTGATGCGGGTGAAAGAGATCATGTTGGTGGACGTGTCTAAAAAAAGGATGGGTTGCTTGTAAACAAGACCCCTTTGATGCATGCGAGGCACCACTTGGCCAGCGGTACGCCAGAATCCATTGCTGATACCCGTTGAACAGTATGCCTCCCAGCCAACTCACTACGCTCATGATCGACTATCCTCACACTTTATCGCGATAGCATTGATTCGATTTTGCTGTCGTTTTGACAAAGCTGGCGTGTGAGCGCCGAAGGCAGGGAACCCTCCGTGGCTGATATCAATGGCGAATCACTCTGAAGCCTCCAGACAGAAGGTCGTTGACGATGTTGCCGAGCACGGCTGGATGTGCGTGCATCTCAGGGCCGAGGGGCACGAGGGGCCGTATTCCTATACGGTGGGTCTTTTCAGAACCTACAGTCACCCTGAGTTGGCGGTTTTTGGGCTCTCCGGTGAAGTGGCGCATCAGGTACTGAATAACGCGGTGGCCCTCATTCAACAGGGCCACACACTCGACCCTTCACAGCCTGTATCAGGGCTGGTCGAGGACTGTTCCTGCCTTTTGGCCAGCGTTCCCGTGACGGAGTTGCAGCGGTACTTTGGAATCTGCCGCTCCTATTACGAGGGCGACCGCTTTGCCATGCTGCAAATCATTTGGCCTACACGCCAGGGGCAGTTCCCTTGGGACGCCAGCAGCACGGCCGGGTTCAGGGCCATGCAACCCATCGTGGGGCATTTGGCTTGGGGATGACTCGAACATGACGGCCCTACCGTCGCTTGAGTGTGTTCTGAATGTATGTATTCACCCCCCCCCTCCAGCCGCAAATGCAACCCTGGAGCCACAGGTCTGAGCCTTAGAGTGCGGTTTTGCTTGCCAACGGATAGGGAGGCGGGAACACTGCGCGGATGTCGAATCAAGACCCCACTGAAGAATCTCAGAAGA